>JAGBYI010000136.1 GCA_017628845.1 Bacteroidaceae bacterium | reverse complement strand
TTCTGTTGCATAGGCAAGGACAGGTTGCCTATCTCGTCCAGGAACAACGTACCGCCGTTTGCCTGCTGAACCCTGCCCTGCTTTGCGGTATGTGCACCTGTGAAGGCACCCTTCACATGCCCGAACAGTTCGCTCTCAAACAGTTGCTCGTGCACACATCCAAGGTCGATGGACACGAAAGGCTGGTCGCCTCTTTTGGAAAGTCTATGCAATTCCCTTGCCAGCACATCCTTGCCCGTACCGTTCTCTCCTGTTATCAGCACATTGGCATCGGTTCTTGCCACTCTGACCATGCGCGACTTTAGTTCCAGTATCTGTGGAGACTCGCCAATGAAGTTGCTACCCTCGCTTTGTGCCTCCTCTCCGTTCTGGTCTTCTTGTTCCTGAGCCTGGATCTGCGCCATCTTGCTCCGTTTCATATCCACGGCAGAGTGCACCACCTCCAGCATCCTCTTGTTGTCCCAAGGCTTGGCAACGAAGTCCAAGGCACCAGCCCTTATGGCCCTTACCGTCTTCTCCGTACTGATATATGCCGTCATGAACACCACCACACTTGTTGGGTCGTGCTCCAATATGCGCGCCAGCCATTCATATCCCTCCTCGCCGCTCACCATGTCCTTGCGGAAGTTCATGTCCAGCAGGATTACATCGGGTTGGAAACTGTCCATGAACTCTATTATGCGCTCCGGGTTGCTAATCACTCGTATAGCCTCCACCCAGGGTTTGAGCAGCATGTTCAACGACAGAAGAATGTCCTGATTGTCATCCACAATCAATATCTTGCCTCTACATTCCATGAAGTTATGTATTGATAAGTTTTGCGCCCAGGTTTATTAAACTCAAATCGCGATTTGGGTTTACGAACGCTTGCGGACAAAGATAAGTAAAACACTTGAATCTTCCAAAGCCGAGGGAGGTTATTTTATGCCCTTGACCTCAGTTTTCTGCACTTTTCCAAAAGCCAACTTGTGCGGATGTGCGATTTCGCACACCTATGTTCGTTTTCGCACACTTTTTAGAGCTCCAAAACGGAGGTTAATTCACTATGGTTCAGCATTTTCCCATTGTGGCACGATATTTGCAATATATATAATGAGCGCCCACGGCACAATACCTTGCCCAAAACCTCAAAACGTGCATAAAAACTCGTCGTATTGTCAAGGTTCGGTCGTCGTATTGTCTAAGGCAAGACACCGTATTGTCTAAAACAGGGTGCTACAACATATAACTAGTAAGTCTAATATATATATAATGTACGCGATATGATAACATCTCTTCACCCTCTCCCCTCCCTACGGAGACTTGCCATGGGGGCACTCTCGGTGCTATGGCTTGCCTGTCCGTTGCATGGCATTGCCCAAGAGGCTCAGGACACCTTGGTGCTCGACCTCCAGCAAGTCATCTCCCTTGCCCTCGAGCAGTCGCCTACGGCTCGAAGCGCCCGTCACTCGTTCCTTTCCCAGCATTGGAACTACCGCAACTTCCGTGCCAACTATCTGCCCAGTGTCACCCTGACCTCATCTCCTTATATCAACAATCAGATAAACAAGATTACCCAGGGCGATGGCAGTTCGCTTTATCTTCGCCAGAGCCAGCTGGGTGCCGACCTCAACCTGAGCATCAACCAGAACATCAGTTGGACGGGTGGTACGTTCTTCATTAAGACCAGCGCCAACTATCACCGCGAACTCAGCAGTCACACCAACATGTTCAGCACCGTGCCCATAAGCATAGGCTACCAGCAGAGCCTCTTCGGACATAACTCCCTCAAGTGGGACAAGCGCATAGAACCCCTGCGCTATACCGAGGCAAAGAAGAACTATGCCGAAACCATAGAACTCGTCTCTGCCAGCAGCTGTTCCTATTTCTTCAGCCTTGCCAACGCACAGAGCAACCTGGAAATGGCACGAAGCAACTTCGCCAGTGCCGACACCCTCTATCGCATGGCACAGGGACGCTACAAGATAGGCACCATCACCGAGAACGAGATGCTCCAGCTGGAGATTCGCCGCCTTAGCGAAGAGACTAATGCCATGGATGCAGAGATCTCTCTCGAGGAGCAGATGCAGAACTTCCGTTCCTTCCTTGGCCTTGCCCAGGACACTCCCATACGCCTCGTCATGCCCGACACGGTGCCAGAGTTCGAGGTTCCTTATGCACAGGCACTTGAACTGGCCATGCAAAACAGCCCCGACCCAGTATATTACGAGCGCATACGCCAAGAGGCCCGCAGCTCTCTCTCATACGCCAAGGCCAATGCGGGCCTCAAGGCCGACATCTACCTTCAGTTCGGCCTCTCGCAGACGGGCAGCACCATAGCCTCTGCCTATCATCGCCCCCTCACCCAGGAGTATGGCAGCATCTCCCTCTCCCTCCCCATCCTCGACTGGGGCCGTGGCAAAGGCAGGGTGCGTGTGGCACGCTCACAACAGGAACTCACCGAGATTCAGGCAGAGCAAGGCATGGAGGACTTCCGCCAGAATGTGCAGAAAGTTGTTTCCCAGTTCAACATGCAGGCACGCAAGGTACACATTGCCCAGCTCACCGGTCGTCGTGCCGAGCACCGTCACACCGTGGCCATGCGTCTCTACATCATGGGCGAAAGTTCCCTCCTCGACCTCAACGATGCCATATCCGAGCGCAACAACGCCCGCCGTTCCTATCTCTCAGCCATGAGCACCTATTGGAGCCTCTACTACACCCTTCGCTCAATGACAGGGTATGATTTCTATACAAATACCAAACTCAGCGAACAATTACCGACAAATTAAACGGAAAGGTGAAAACGGAAAACGGAAAGGTCTTTCTGCTTAACACAGTTTTCTGTTTTCATATCTCCGCTTGTAACAGTTTTCCGTTTTCCGATTTCACATTTCACTTTTATAATCATGGACATTCAACTTCCCCCCCGACCCTGGTATGTAAAGTACCGCATGCACATCCTTGGATGCCTTGTACTTGCAGGCATCGTTGTCTACACCATCTATGTGGCACTCTCGCCTCGCCGACAGAGCATCAAGTCGGAGAGCGTAAAGATTGCCTCCGTTCAGGATGCACCCTTCATGGAGTTCCTTGAAACCGAAGGCATAGTGCACCCCATCATGACCATACAGATCAATGCCCTGGAGAAAGGCTTCGTCGAACAGATTGTCCGCGAAGAGGGTGCCATGGTACGCCGTGGCGACACCATCCTTGTCCTCAACAATCCCGAACTCATGCGCACCATTCAGGAAGAGCGCGAACAATGGGAGAAGACCCAGCGCAACCTCCGCGAGCAAGAGATACAGATGGAGCAGAAGAGCATCTCGCTCAATATGCAGGCCCTGGAGCAGCGCCATCAGTTGGCCAGTCTTGAGCGTAAGCTCACCCAGAGCCGCGAGGAGTTCTCCATGGGCATAAAGAGCCGTGCCGAACTTACCATTGCCGAGGAGGACTACAAGCACGAGCACCAGAAACTGCTCTTGCAGATGGAGAGCCTTCGCCACGATTCCGTTACTGCTATCCTGCGTCGCGAGATGATTGTTTCCGACCGTCAGGCGGCAGCACGCAAACTGGAGAAAGCCCAAGAGCGCATAGACGGTCTCATTGTCCGTGCACCTCAGGATGGTCAGTTGGGACACATCAACCTTACCATCGGTCAGTCCGTCGGTGGGGGTGCCATGATTGGAGAACTGAAGATAATGAACCAGTACAAGGTGCACACCCAGTTGAGCGAATACTACGTTGAACGCATCAGTGCCGGCCTGCCTGCCACCATCATCCAGAAGCAGGACACCTTCCCCTTGCGCATCAGCCGTGTCATCCCCGAGGTTAAGGACCGCAAGTTCGATACCGACCTGCTCTTCACCTCCGCCATCCCCGAGAACATACGTCTGGGCAAGAGTTACCGTGTGAAGATAGAACTGGGCCAACCCGAGCCTGCCATCATCATACCCCGTGGCGACTTCTACCAGAAGACCGGTGGCAAGTGGATATACCGTATGGTGGAAGGCAGCAATGTGGCACGCCGTGTGGACATAAAGATAGGTCGTCAGAATCCCGAGCAATACGAGGTTATCGATGGTCTCAACCCCGGCGACCAAGTAATCGTGAGCGGCTATGACAGATTGGGAGATGTAGAAGAGGTGGTGGTGGACTAGGACAAACGGAAAGGTGAAAACGGAAATCTGCGAGTAAGCGAGAGCAGAAGCAAAGCTTGCTTTGATTATGCCGAGCGGAAGCAGGT
>JAGBYI010000135.1 GCA_017628845.1 Bacteroidaceae bacterium | reverse complement strand
CTTCCTTGCAGGCGCCCATGCCGGCGGCGGTCGCTTCACGGAGCTGCTTGATCTGATCGATAGTGATAGCCCTGATGAATTACCTCTGTTGTAATATCGGTTGGTGACGTTTAAGCCTTGGGAGCGGCGGTCTCGGCGACGGCTTCCTCGGCCTTGACGGCGGCCTCGGCCTCGGCGACCTTAGCCTGACGCTTGGCGGCGAGATCGGCCTTGGCCTTGGTCTCGGCGGCTTCCTTGGCCTTGCGGGCGGCGGCCTTGACGTCGGCGGCTACGCCGGACTTCTTGGCGGGACGGGCGGGCTTCTTTCCGCCGTCGGCGGCGATCGCCTTGGCCTTGCGCTGGGCGCGGGCGGCCTTCTCGCTCGCATCGCGCTGCGCACGCTCGGCTTCGCGCTTGCGGCTCTCTTCGGCGACCTTCGCGCCGTATTCGTCGTTCGCGCCCTTGATGACGTTGACGAGGCCCTTGAGAATGAGCTCGACGCCGCGCACGGAATCGTCATTGCCGGGAATCACGTAGTCGATCGGTTCGGGATCGGCGTTGGTGTCGACGATCGCGATGACGGGGATGCCCAGACGGACGGCCTCCTTGACCGCGTTCTGCTCACGGACGACATCGACGATGACGACAGCGCCGGGAAGCTCGGCCATATCGGCAATACCGGTGAGGTTCTTTTCAAGCTTGCCGAGTTCGCGGCGGAGCATGGAAGCTTCCTGCTTATGCTCGGAAAGTTCGCCGCCGTTGGCCTTGGCGGTCGCCTGAAGCTGACGCATGCGCTTGACGGAGGAACGGATCGTCTTGGCGTTGGTGAGCGTACCGCCGAGCCAGCGCTCGGTGATGTAGAACTGCTCGACGCTCTCGGCGACACCCTTGACCATCTCGGAGACCTGTCTCTTAGTGGCGACGAAAAGAACCTTCTTACCGCCGAGAATGGTGGCCTTGAGGAATTCGGCCGCCTCGTCGAGAAGCTGGACGGACTGGGTGAGATCGATGATGTGGATGCCGTTACGCTTGTCGAAGATGTAGCCTTTCATCTTCGGGTTCCAGCGCTTGGTCTGGTGACCGAAGTGCAGACCGGCATCGAACATATCCTTGAGGGTGATACCCGTGAGGGCGGACGTAGGCATTTCCATTTTGTTTTCTCCTTTTAATCCTTTAAGGTCGATTAATCCGCTTTGACCGAGGATGGACTACCCCGATTCATTCGCTTCATCCTGCCCACCGTGGACAAGATTTGCAAAGTATATCATAATTCACCGCCGTTTGGCAATAAGGGTGCGATTTATTCAAAAATTACAAATGACCCGCGTGTCGCGTCTAAAGCCGCGCCCCGTGGCTCATTTGTGATATATTTTTCGTCGCCTCCTGTGCTAAGCCTTCTATTTTAGGCAATGCTACGCCACTCGACAGGAATCTGTCGAGACTTGCCTGAGTGAATTTTACAGGCCACCCAGCCGCCCGTTGCTTGTTACAATCTCAGAAATTTTCTTGAAACATACCGCTGCGGCATCTCGTCAATCGCAAGAGGAATACCTTTTTTCAATATCATGAAATACAGCAATTCAACCCACTTAATGTGTGTCATATTCCGATATTTCTCATGCTTCTGCAATGGCAAAAGACAACCGCGATTAAATAATTGCCACAGATTATGAGCAATCTGCATCAAAAGATAGATATTTCTGCTAACACGGGAATTATTGCAGAAATTATGTTCCAGATTGTATCCTCCGTGCTTTTCCACATGAAAACTTGACTCAATTCCCCATCGTCTTCGCCCCCACATTCCGATTACATCCGCTTGCTTAACATCTTCTATCTCAAAACTTGTCGCAAATTGTCCGTTGTATGCAGATCCATTATTATCATTCTCATCTACCTTTACAACATTAAAGGAATAACCTTCTTTTATTCCGCGAGAAATTTCTACTCCTTTCGCCCAAGATACCGTACCACATACAATGCGTTTACCACGCTTATCATGTCTGACAAGATCACCCAAATCCGATGGATTAAGTTTCATCAACTCCTGCGCTTCCGCATAAGCTTTTGGTGTTCGACCTTCCTTAAACGTAAAGATATACTTCCAATGATACGAATCGCAAAGCTTCATTAAAGGCGTGCAAGCATAAAGACCGTCTCCAAGAATGCAAATCCCCAAATGCGGAAATGCCTCCTTTAATTTCGGTGCAAGCCTAAGAAAACCATGATATTCACTATCCTGCTTCTCTTTCTCGTCCCCTTCATGCCAAGGTTTAAGTGGAACAGACATCAGCGAATACGCATTGCCCCAAGGTGTTATGAGCTTTGCTTCAAGAACATACCTGTTCGCACGTTTTCCCTTCCATTTGCAACAACGAATCTTCTCGTGCTTCGTAGCATCAACAGCAATAACAAAAAGTCCGCGTAGCCGCGCATAATCAAAAAGTTTAAGGCGTATCATGTATGACATCATCTCAACGAGGGATTGCTCAAGAACCGCCGTACATCCTTTTTTAAGGTAATTACAGACGCTGAGCGAACAGGGAGTCGTTCTTTTCTCGTTGTCAATCCACCAATCCTGCTGCGAAAGTTTATGTACAGCATCTGAAAAGTTCTCGTCGCAACGCCGTGCGTCCATAGCGTTACGGGAACCCATTCGGACAAAAAAGCCCAATATGAACGTCCAGAGAAACGTTCGCCCGTCATATAAGCATTTTTTAGGATCACGCAAATTCTCAATCCTGCTAAAAACAGGATTGAGAACCTTACAGAACCGTACAATAAAACCTATCAGCTCCTCGTACGCGTCTTCACCGTCTGGCGTTTTCGCCGGCCTGCGGCCTGTTCGCTTTTGGGGATGCAGGTTCTGCGTCCCGTCCTTTCGGTTATCGCCTCGACAAGTTCCTTTCTTGCCAATTCGCTCATTTCCTTCATCAGGCGCTTCACCTGCGCCCATCTCGCCGTCCAATCCGCTACCGTTGGAGCAAAGTCCATCGGAACGTAAATGTTCCTGAACTTCCCGGTCGCACGATCCGACAGCTGATGACGCGGTGTGTTTCCGCGATCCGCCCTGTACAATGAGCCCTCGATTATCCCGCCCTCCGATAGAAGACGCTTGAGTTTGCTCGATACCTCCCTGTAGGGAGCCGACATTTTTCGTTTTTTTATCATAGGTATCATATTATAGAGACCTTTTCGACAAAAGTCAAGGGGGAAAATCAAAAAAAGTTAAAATTTCTTTCTCAGCCCTACGCCTGTAATACGGAAAATCCAAATATAATGACTGATTCTAAGCGCACTTGTTGCGCGAAAAATCAGTCATTTGTAATTCGTG
>JAGBYI010000134.1 GCA_017628845.1 Bacteroidaceae bacterium | reverse complement strand
GCAAAAAGTGTTGAACCACTAAAATACAAAACAACCAAACAACAAAATTATGCAGTACACACACGAAGTACAGAACATGTGTTGTGTGGCTAAAGGCCCCAACCATGGTCCCGCTCCCATCCCTGAAGAGGGCAAGTGGGTGCAGGCAAAGGAAATCAAGGACATCAGCGGTCTGACCCACGGTGTGGGTTGGTGTGCTCCCCAGCAGGGCGCTTGCAAGCTGACCTTGAATGTGAAGGAAGGTATCATCGAGGAGTGTCTCGTTGAGACCATCGGTTGCTCTGGTATGACCCACTCTGCCGCTATGGCCAGTGAGATCCTGCCCGGCAAGACCATCCTGGAGGCTTTGAACACCGACTTGGTATGCGACGCTATCAACACCGCTATGCGCGAGTTGTTCCTGCAGATCGTTTACGGTCGTACCCAGTCAGCTTTCTCTGAGGGCGGTCTGACCATCGGTGCTGGTATGGAAGACCTGGGTAAGGGTCTGATTTCTCAGACAGGTACCCTGTACGGCACCAAGCTCAAGGGCACACGTTACCTGCAGCTTACCGAGGGCTACATCACCAAGATGTTCCTTGACGAGGACGACCAGGTTTGCGGTTACGAGTTCGTACACATGGGCAAGCTGATGGACGCCATCAAGAAGGGTATGGATGCCAACGAGGCTCTGAAGAGTGTTACAGGTACCTATGGCCGCACAAAGGTCGAGGATGGTGCTGTAAAGAGTATTGACCCCCGTAAGGACTAATATTTGGAGGAACAAGACTATGATTAGAGAAGTAAAATTCGAGTCACAGGACCGTCGTATCAAGCAGATTCTTGCTTGTCTTAACAGCCACGGTATCGCCTCCATCGAAGAGGCAAACGAGATTTGTGATGCAGCCGGCATCGATCCTTACAAGACCTGTGAGGAGACACAGATGATCTGCTTCGAGAACGCAAAGTGGGCTTACGTAGTAGGTACCGCCATCGCTCTGAAGGAGAAGGCAAAGGACGCAGTAGAGGCTGCCAACTATATCGGTGAGGGTCTGCAGAGCTTCTGTATCCCCGGTTCAGTAGCCGACGACCGCAAGGTAGGTATCGGCCACGGCGAGCTGGCTGCACGTCTGCTCTCTCCCGAGACCAAGTGCTTCGCATTCCTGGCAGGTCACGAGTCATTCGCTGCTGCCGAGGGTGCTATCAAGATTGCACAGATGGCCAACAAGTCAAGACCAGCCGACAAGCCCCTGCGTTGCATCCTGAACGGTCTGGGCAAGGACGCTGCCATGATCATCAGCCGTATCAACGGTTTCACCTATGTGCAGACTCAGTTCGACTACTTCACCGGTGAGCTTAAGATTGTCAGCAAGAAGGCATACAGCAACGGTCCCCGTGCTGCCGTTAACTGCTACGGCGCCGACGACGTTCGCGAAGGTGTTGCTATAATGTGGCACGAGGACGTAGACGTTTCCATCACTGGTAACTCTACCAACCCCACCCGCTTCCAGCACCCCACCGCAGGTACTTACAAGAAGGAGCGCGTACGTGCTGGCAAGGCATACTTCAGCGTAGCTTCTGGTGGTGGTACCGGCCGTACCTTGCACCCCGATAACATGGCTGCAGGTCCCGCTTCTTACGGTATGACCGACACCCTGGGCCGTATGCACTCTGACGCTCAGTTCGCAGGTTCTTCTTCTGTTCCCGCTCACGTGGAGATGATGGGCTTCCTGGGTATTGGCAACAACCCCATGGTAGGCTGCTCAGTAGCATGCGCAGTACAGGCTGACTTGTACCTGAACAAGAAGTAATTGCTGCTTAGCACATTAACCGCATAAGGTTAAACAAAAGCAACAATAAACATTGTATCTCCTATAGCCTCACGACTGCATGGCTATAGGAGATTTTTTCACCTCATTAACAACTAAAGAAGATATGAACAGAAGTGAACTCATCACCGCCGTAGCGGAGCGTACGGATTGTACCAAAAGCCATGCAGCACAGATGGTAGATACCGTACTGGGCGTAATAGCCGATCGTCTGACCGAGGAGCGCGAGGAGGTTGCAATTGCCGACTTTGGCCGTTTCTACATCAAGCAGCAGGCCGAGCGCCAAGGCATCAACCCACATACTGGCGAAAAGATTACCATCGAGGCAAAGGAGAAGATTGCTTTCAAGGCTTCCACCAGCATTGAATACTACAGCCGCAAACACAACTAAGTCCTGTGCCTGCCCCTACCCTTTCCTATACCTTATTAATATATATATAGGGCAAAATAAAACTGCAACCATAACACCTGATGTGTTACAGTTGCAGTTTCTTTTGTATTATCCCCAATCGGTCCTTGGCCAATGCGCGATTGGGGATTATCGTTTACCGCCACATCATTGTGGCAGGGGTGGAAGTTATCCACGTCGAGTCAGGGAAACGCCCATCTGCTAACTTCGTGAAACTTGCAAGCCAGTTCGTGATATGCTCATATCCACAAAGCGTGCACGGTCATTGGGACGTTCCTTAGTGAGAATCTCTCGAATACGAAGGGCTGCCGCTGGATCCTTTGCTATCATATAAAGGAATCCTCCTCCTCCAGCACCAGGCAGCTTCAAGCCGAGACAAAGGTCCTGAACCTTCTCTATTATGGATTGAACCGCTGGTGGATTGGTACCACAGTCCAGTAATTGGTTCTGTTGCCAAGTCTTGCCTACAAGGGTGCCAAGTTGCGTATAATTTCCGCGCATGATAGCCTGAGCAACGTCCTGTGCATGTTCCTTCATTTCACCAAGCAGTTGGAGACGTTCCGTATCATAAAGGAACATGCCACGCACTATCTCAGCAAGAATCTTCTTGGCCGTACGGGTAATACCGGTGTAATACAACAGATGGCAAGGCTGATATTGCGAATCGGTATACAAGTTGTCACTGAGCCAGCTTATTTCCGGTGTCTGCTCAAAGCCGTCCTGAGTGGTAAGCAACTTCACGCCATGCAGCACACCCCCATACTGGTCCTGCCAGCCACCGCCTGTGGTAAGCAACTGTTCCAAAACCAAAGTACGATTGCATATCTCGTTCTTGCTCCATGCCAAGCCACAGAAGTCGCTGACAGCGCCCAATACCGTAGCAGCCAGGATGGAACTTGTACCCAATCCGCTACCGGCAGGTATTGCACTGAGAAGAGTCACTTCTATTCCACAGCCAAAGTCCTTTAGCTGTTCCTGAAGGGATTTGTACTTCTTCTGGCAGAACTGTGGCAGGAAACCGGCCAATGCCAGAGCGGCCTTGGGAATAGAGAAGGGTGAGCCTACCTTTGCAAAATCAGCCAGTTCCTCCCATGTGGACAATATCTCTATGGCGCCCAAGTCGATACTGCGAAGAACAACGTGATAGTCCGACGAAGGCTTCACGTAGGCCTGCAATGGAGGCTGTCCGTTCAGTTCAATTGCCAGGTTCACCACACTGCCTCCCGAGGTAAGGCAGTAAGGCGGAGTATCTGTCCATCCTCCTGCCAAGTCTATCCTGACGGGACTTCTGCCCCATACTATCTGGTCGCTGTACACGGCCAGCATTGGCATCTGTTTGCGTGCAAGCACATCCTCGGTCAGTCCTTCGCCGAGCAAAGAGAAGGCCTTTGCTCCTGCCTCAGAACCATCCTGTCCGTTCAGTTCCAGCAGGCGGGACCTGAACATATGGTCATTTATGCGCTTCAGCAGAGGTTCACTCTCAGGCAAAGGCTCGGGAACAGGAACTTGGAGCTTATGGAACTCATGAGCCAGGTCATCAAGATTTGTCTGATAGAATATGCTGCACCTGTGGTTGCTGGCCAGGGCAGTTAGGTTTGCCTTTCGGAATTCCAGGCGTTGCTTCTGCAAGCGGCGCAGGTTGGCTCTGTCGCTTATCTCGTTGGCAGACAGACGTTCGCAATTTCTCCATATATCAGTCATGTCAGCAGGAGAATCGTATATCATCCACTGTAGCATGCGGCCCATTTCTTCGATATCGTTGCATACGGGGAAGATGCGGCTGTTCTGCAAGTCTGTATTGCCATCTACCTCTTCGGCAGAGATACCTCGCTTGGAAAGCCATTCTGCCACAGGCCGTCCCAGGTACTCGGTAGAAGCATCACGAAGGTCTCCACGCATAGCATCGTTGAAACCATAGGGGCGCACTACCCACTGGTTTTCTCCCAAAGGAACCACATCTACACATATTCCCGGAGAAAGAGAGATTTCCCAATCGTTCTCTGGCACACCGGTGATTATGTTCTCATGAGTCAAGGTCCAGGTGGATGGAACTCTGGAGTTCTCTATCCATGTATTCTGGTTACTTGGCGTGAACTTGATATCATGGTGGCAGTTCTGCGTGAAGATACTCGGGTGTGCCTTGACACCCAAGTGCATGATAGCACGCTGGTCGTATACGAGGTTCTGTATGGCCATGGTGGAACTTATCATCTCGCGCGACGTACCGTAGTGATAGAACTCTCCATCCTGTAAAGGTAATACCGCCACCTTCAACTGCCCTATTTCTCCATCCTTTGTAGTTGGATTCTCGCCAAGGGCCTGACCAAAATCGCTATACAGGTCGTAGTTCAGAATCTCCCCACCCTCGCCTGTACTCTTTCGCATTAGCAGGTTTACGGCCTTGTCGGAAAGCATCCAGATGCCTATGTCCATTAGAAACAGGTGAGTGTGCATAAGTTCACCCAACTTCTCCACTGAAGGTTTCTGTAGAACGAAGTCAAGTACCTCTGGTGTCTCCCTCTTGGATAGGAACACTCCGTGGTTTTTGGCCAAGGAGGGATCCACCCAAAGACCGTAACATACAACATCAGCATCTGGAATCTGCTGCAGCTTGCCTGCACGGATATATACGTCACCGGACGCTATCAAGGTACGCAGCCCATCCGGAGCGGCATTCATGATGCGCTGATACAGCGGCAACTGCAATTGCAACAGGTTCTGGCCTATGCGCTGGCCTCGTTCCCATCGAAAGACCGGTATTGGAGTGAGAACCTTTCCACTGGGAGCGTAGCCAGGCAACCGTCGGCTTTGACCTCCGGCATGCAACAGGATACGCTTCTCGCGTGAGAGCCATTCTTCAAAACTCTGTTCGGGAGCCTCGTCCTGATGACAGGCTTCCATCAGCCAGTTGGTTCCGCCTCCGCTACCAAGCCTTGCTCCAACAGGATCGGAAGTGCAGAAATATTCCTCGCGACAGACACCTGCTACATCGTGAAAGCACTCTACAAGATTTGGGGGAAGGGACAGAAGTTTCTTCATAACAATATCTTAGGATAACTAATGTTGATTATTTACAAAAGCATGTATCAGGAATTGCCAACAAAGATACAATATTTATCTTACATTAAAAAGAAGTGTTTCAGATTTTATTCTCAATTCGGCAATCCGCCACAAACAATTATCCTTCACGACTATTCAGGAACTTTCGTTCCAGTTTATTGCGCAGATTCTTGCGCTCGTGTTCGTCAAACTCTGGAGCATCCAGGAAATAGGTGAAACGCTGCCACCACTCCTTGCGTCCAAGATGTGTCCTTATGGAAAAGTTACGCAACCACTGCGCCTTACGGCTGCTGGACCTTGACTCGTGCTCCAGGAAAATATAGCTGCCCCACACCAATATTGCCGCAACAATTATCACGGAATATAGCTGGCACTCCAGAGAAGCGCCAGTCTTCACCGCAACGTACCATGTACCGACCACAGCGAGGTTTATCAATATTATAGATAACGCCGTTATGCTATGGCTCACACCCATGGCCACGAACGCATGGTGCAGATGTGTCTTGTCCGGACTAAAAGGACTCCTGCCCTTAAACACCCTCATTGTCATCACCCGTAAGGTATCCGCTACCGGAACAGACATGAAGGCAAGAACCATGGCAACAATACATACATCATCAAAGATAAGACTGGCATAACCACCGCTGCTGATAATGCAGATCACAAACCACGTCATCAGTATTCCCATTATCATAGTACCGGCATCACCAATGAACATGCGGCTTTTGTCTCCAAACACATTATGAACAAAGAACGGCAACAACGATGCAACCATCGTAAATGCAAGTATCGCATTGGCAATATCTCCAATGTATAGAAAAACCACTCCGAAAAGTGCACTGCATGTCATGCACAGTCCCGAAGACAGTCCGTTAACGCCATCAACCATATTTACCGCATTGATAATACCCACACCTGCAAATACCGTCAGCGGCACAGCCATCCACCACGAGAAATCATGTACACCCCACAATCCATGCAGAGAGTCCATACAGGCACCCGACGAGAGCACTATGCCAAATATTACCAGGATCTCTATAACAAACCTTGTCCGTGGACTCAGCCCCAGGATATCATCCAGGCTGCCGGTATATAGCATTACCGACATTGCAAGCATCACCTGTATCAGGCGCGTGGAAGTGAATTCCGTGGCTTGTCCGATAATGTCCTCATTAAACGTGTAATACAAGGCACATCCTGTCAGCATTCCGAAAGTCACTCCGAAGAACACAGCCAGTCCTCCAAGCACAGGAACCGGAAACTTCTGCAATTTACGAGCATCGGGATTGTCCACCAGTCCCTTTTCCTTTGCTAACTTCAGAATCTTAAAATAAATCCAACGAACTGCCAGCAAGGCTGATAGTGCTGGAACAAGTATGGAGATTAAAGTATACATGATATGGTATTAATGATATTAATATTATAAGATTAAATTACGGTTCATCTTGTATAATCGTTACACAATTGCCAAGCCTTCTGCCATATTTTCCAGAATGGAGCACACAGAGCCTCTGACGGATAATGCCACACCAACCTCATGTTCCTGTGCATGTTCTCTATCATTCTGCTCAGCAAACTGTTTCTGTTCATACCAGAAAGCCTCTCGTCCCATTTGCCAAAGTTACCAGCCAGCAGTATCTCGTTCAGCAGCATTCGGCCTCTCCTCTCATCAGGTTCGCAAAGCATTAACGCCCTTTCCAATCCCAAAGCCTCCTGCATTACCCACATCACAGCACTGGTAAAGCGCACCATTCCCAAAGACTTCAGCACAGAGATCACCCTCTCTCTATCCAAACCCTTCTGGTGCAGGACATAAAAATAATCCACCACCTGACGCAGTCCCACTCCCTCTGCAAACACATGCCTGTAGATATGTAGCAACACATATACCGCATTCATTTCCAAAGACGGCACATAGTATCCATCCTGTAGCGTCTTAGCATTCTCAAAGCTATCCTGCACCTTCACAAAACGTCTGTTCTTCCATTCCTCTTGGAAGAAACGCTGCAGCCTTGCGTTATGCCATGGAGCAAACATCCACGACGGAGTGAAATGCACCTCTATCTCTTTTCCTTTCAATGGCAAATCCGTATGATGATAGAACACATCCCTGCGCCCCACCACCCTACGGCACAGTTCCAGCACCTCTCTGCGTCTCCTCTGCAAAGGCTCGTTCTCCATTCCTTTGGGCACCACCCATATATCTATGTCGCCAGACATGCGCTGCATCCCCTCCGGATACATCCTTGCCAGTCCGCATCCCTTCAGCAGACATGAGCAGAAGCCATCCTGTTCAAAGAGCCATGTCAGCTTCATCACATCCTCCGTCTGCTTAGCATTGGACAGTGCCATATTCATCTCCAGCGCATATAGTTCCATTATTATTTCACGCGGAGGCACGCACGCAGCACCAATCTCCGAGAGCTTGCGCATGGCATAGAACCCCACTCCCGGCACAGCATGCTTCATGCACAGCACCTTCATCTCTTCCCATTCTTTGGCAGAAGGGACGTGGCTCAGGCTCTCCCGAGACCCTAAAGCCACTTGAAGCAACTCAAAAAACAAAAGATAAAAGGTAAGTTTAAAGTTTCAGGTGATAGGAATAAAAGATTAACAGAACTTAGACGAGACTTTATCTCAGATTAGATTCCTGCAACATCTGTTGCCGAGACAATATCACTTGACTAGGAACTTGAAACCTAGTTCCTCGCGTTATTCGTTCATCTTTCAACGTTAAACCATCACGTTATTCCCCTTTCCCCTTCCTCCTCAGTTCTTCAAAGAACATCTTCGGCAACATCACCAGAATCCATCCACAACGCTTCAGCTGTTTCTTCGGGCTCTGCCATATACGGTACAGGAACTCCATGTGGTGCTTTGTTATCCAATGCGGAGCACGCTTCTCATCGAAACCGCTGAAGAAGTTGAACACAGCACCCACAGCAATCTGCACACCACTCTTCAGATGCTGGTTCAAACGGTTCATGAACACCTCCTGCTTTGGAGCACCCAGCGCCACCCAGATAATCTCTGCCCCATCTTCCTCCAGCATCTTTGCTATGGCAGGATAGTCGAACTCATCCACATGGCAGTAAGGCAGTTCGTAAAACAGCATGTCCTTCACATCCCCATTCCACTGCTCAGCAATGTTATTGCGAAGCGCCTCCAGAGTCTTGGTATTCGTACCAAGGAAAGCCATACGATATTTGCGTTGCTTCACGATATCCTCAAATATCATTGCCCCACAGTACTGTGCCCTCTGACGGCCATAAATCCACTTCACGTACATCGGCACCCAGCTGCTGTCGCAAATGGCAAACATGCTCTCCTGCATCACCTTCATGTAAGCCTTGTCCCTCTGTGCCACATTCAGCACTACGCCATCCGCCACGCAGATATATCCAGGCTTCCCTTCCTTCACATGCTGAGCTATACTCCTGTGCACCTCAGCCTTATCGAACTCGTATCTTATATTGAAATACTGTTCCATATATTATTAAACAATAACTATATGAATAAAGCAGAAAAGGAGTCGGTTCCTGTACCGACTCCTGAATCCTTAAAAACTCTGAAAACTATTTATTTATAAAGACGCCATTGCACCCCAATTCCGAAAAAGTCACAACATTTTCGGAATCCATTCCAAAAAAATCATGATATTTTGGGATTTGTGCAAACAACATCACATTTATCCACTTAAAACTATATAACAGTTATTGGTTAGAGGTTAGCGGATGAGCGATCAACAAGACCTTAAACGAGAACTAAAACAGATTTCCCCTATTAGAGATTTTAAGGTGCATAGCACCGGGACAACGTCCCTTGATTAGTTCTATTTGTAAGAAAGCAAGCTCGTTTGTTTTATTGCAAAGATAACTAATCTCCAAATCTCTAATCTTCCGTGTGAATCAGTGTAATCACGTTGATAAGAAATAACAATCAACAGATTTAACAGATTAAAACGGCAAAATCGTGTACAGATTAGATTCCTGCAACATCTGTTGCCGAGATGCCCGTCTCCAATATGCTATTCTGAAGACAAAGATAAATCCATTTATATTTCTCTAAAGAACAGCATTCATCTGAATCTAATCCCTCTGTGGAATCCGTGTCATCGTGTTGATAAAACGATTTTTTTAACGTTAAACATTCAACGTTAAACGTTCAACCTCATTCCTCCACCACCCAGCGTTCAATGTTTCGTGTAGCACTGGTAATGTTGGCACCTATCTTTATTACCTTGCGGCCATCAGCGGTAAATGGAAGGGAATAGTCCTTGTCATTTATCTGTGCCAAAGCCTCCTCCGCACTGCCATCAAGCTTTAGCTCTATCACATAGACGTACTTGTCTGTTGCTATCAGCAAATCTATGCGGCCACAAGACGTATGGTATTCTGCTTGGGTATAAAAGCCCATAAGTCTGGTGAAGATATACATTACATTTTGG
>JAGBYI010000023.1 GCA_017628845.1 Bacteroidaceae bacterium | reverse complement strand
TTTCTCATGCAATTTCGAGATATGAATACCAAAACGTGTTTGGAATGGCTTGCTGATTGCACCAATCTCCAAGTCGAAAGTAATATCCTCAAATGGCTGTACCATCGCGCCACGACCAAACCAACCCAAGTCGCCACCGCGCATCGCCGAACCACGATCTTCCGAGTTGGCCTGTGCCAAGGCGGCAAAGTCCGTACTGTCTTGAATAGCCAATTGATAAATGCTATCCATAGCCACTTGCGCATCTGCCATACGTTGAATATCACCCATTGGGGTCATCTTCATGATATGCGAAGCTCTTACCTCCTCAAAATCGCGCTCACCTTCCACTTTCGCAATGTGGAAACCATATGGGCTGCGGAATACTGGAGTCACCTCACCTACTGGAGTGGTATATACCGCATCTTCAAACGAATAAACATAGCGGAATGGTTGAATCCAACCCAACGCACCTTTGGTTTGCTTTGCAGATGGCTCCTCCGAGTACAATACTGCTACTTCTGCAAACTCCTCTGGCTCACATACGGTCACTTTCTTGCGACCTTTCTTCACCTCTTTTGGCAAACCTACGGTCACACGCTCACGCAGCTCATTGATCTTCGCTTCAGCTGCTGCCACAGTCGCAGAATCTGCATCCATTGGGCATTGTACGGCGATATGCGATGCCTTACGAATCTTTGCCATGCGATTATAGCTCAACACTACCAAACTATCAATGGCATCATTATCTTGCAAATATTTTGGTGTCGCTTGGGCGCGATAACCCGCCAACTCCTTCTTAAATGCCTCGGTGGTATCCACACCTTGAGCCATGGCTTCAGTCACTTTCAACTTGAAGTTAACAAACAAATCCAAGTACTCGTCCATGGTCTTTTTCTCCAAACTTGTCTCTTGGTTGTTCTTCTCGTAGATATACAAGAATTCAGATGCCATAATGTCCTCGCCATTGATGGTCATCAGGACTTTGTCCTCTTGTGCAATACCCAATAAGCTTGCACTTGCTAACACGATTGATAAAATTGTTTTTTTCATTGTTGTATGTTTTGTTAATTATTTTTTGCCGTAGTTTTGCCACACGTTGCCACATAAATGGCGCGCAAAGGTACTACAAAATTTGCACATATGCAAGAAAACGAACACTTTTTTTTACAAAAGATAGATTTTATCTATCCATCATACCCTTCTTGTTGGAAATTTGCACATGCGCAAATTTTATCGTACCTTTGCACTCGAAATATGTACAAATGGCTATGAACACAATCCTTGCTTATATCCAAAATGCCACCACCATTGCTATCTTCACCCACCAATCACCCGATGGCGATGCGATGGGTAGTAGTTTGGGCATCTACCACTATCTTAAGTCACTTGGCAAACAAGCGCAAGTCATCGTCCCCAATGCTTTTCCCGATTTCTTGGCGTGGATGCCTGGGGCAAGCGATGTGCTCGTGTATGACGTGCAAACCTCCCTGTCCAACGCATTCATTGAGCAAGCCGATCTTGTAATTTGTACCGATTTCAACGACCCTAAACGCATTGGGCCATTGGGCGATAAGATGCTCATGCTCACTTGTCCAAAGCTCATGATTGACCACCATCTACACCCTACTAACTTCGCAGATGCTATGATCTCTGTACCAGAAGCATCATCCACTTGTGAGTTAGTACACAATCTACTCTCAACTGCCAACTGTCAACTGTCATCGGATATCGCCACCGTACTCTATACGGGATTAATGACCGACACGGGCAATTTCTCCTATAATTCCAACCGACCACAAATCTACGGAATGATAGCCCAACTCATTGCTGCGGGAGCAGACAAAGATGCCATCTACAATGCAGTTTTCAATCAATACTCTGTTGATCGCGTCAAATTGGTAGGCTATTGCCTCTACCAAAAAATGCGCGTTTTTCCCGAACATCACACGGCACTCATCTACTTGAGTCGCAAAGAGCTATATCGCTTCAATTTCCAGAAAGGTGATGCTGAGGGTATTGTCAATATGCCACTCCAGAGCAAGGATATCCACTATTCTGTTTTTATGCGCGAAGATAAGGCAACTCCCGATGAAATGGCGAAAAATGGCGGAATCAAGACCAAGATCAAACTCTCATTCCGCAGTCAAGGCAATCGCCCTGTCAATGTCTTTGCGCAGGAGATTTTTGCCGGCGGAGGACATGCCAATGCTGCTGGTGGCGAGTTCTATGGACCGCTCCCAGAAGCCGTACAACGTTTCTTAGACAACTATACCAAGTACTTAAAAACCGACTAAACCCATCTACATATGAAATTCCTCGGCAATCTCATTTGGCTCATTTGTGGCGGATTCATCACGGCTTTGATGTATTGGATAGCTGGTCTTTTGCTTTGCATCACCATCATTGGTATTCCTTTTGGAGTACAACTCTTCAAGATTGGCACATTGTCTTTATGGCCTTTTGGTCATGAGTTGGTGTCAACTGCCAACGATGGAGGTTGCTTGCAGATTATCTTCAATATCTTGTGGATTATACTTGGTTGGTGGGAAATCGCACTCACGCATCTCACCTTCGGACTTATCCTCTGTTGCACGATTATTGGCATCCCATGGGGGATGCAACATTTCAAACTCGCCCTTGCCTCTCTCCTTCCCTTTGGCAAAGAGGTAGCATAAACACACCTGA
>JAGBYI010000022.1 GCA_017628845.1 Bacteroidaceae bacterium | reverse complement strand
CTAGAATTCTGCTGATTGTCTCACCAGAGTCGCCGAGAGATTCGAGTTCGCCGATGATCTTGTACATTGCCTTAATCCTTCTTGATGTCTCCTCACTGATGTCGCCTGCCGACACAGAATTAAGGAACGAAGCGATCTCATATTCAATGCTATCGGAAATCTCCTCGTATTTGACAAGCTTTCCGCGCAGCTCTTCGAACTTATCGTAATTCGCCTCGCAGATAGCTGACTGTGCATATCCCAAGCCTTTTTCAGAAATCTGAGCGAAGTGAATAATCTCCTCCAATGCCTGCTCCGATGCGAGTTCAGGTGTGGCAAGCGGACCTGCTGATATATACTTGAGTCTGAAGACCTCCTTCTCCTGGCTCTTCGGTGCCTTGATGATGAACACCACGATCTTTTCAATTGTAGGAATGAACCAGATGAGAATGAATGTATTGATGGTGTTGAAGAGAGTATGCAGCATTGAAAGTCCAAACAGGGCGGCCGTCTGAGACGGTGACTGTGCAGATCCGCCATCTGTAAGCACCTCTATAGAGAATCCTGCCGAAGCCGGATTAGGTACCGCGAACAGGTGCTCTGTGATGAAGCCAATCAATTTGAGGAAGAGCGGGAACGTCGCAAGCGCCCAGATAACACCGAACACATTGAATACGGTGTGAGCCAATGCGGCACGTTTTGCTGATGTATTACCGACTGCAGCGGCTATGTTGGCTGTGATAGTTGTACCGATGTTCTCACCCAGAACCATTGCACATGCCATGTCAAACCTTATCCATCCCATATTGAGCATAATGAGAGTCAAGGCCATTGTCGCACTTGACGACTGGAGCACAAGCGTGAGCACTGTTCCGAAGACGAGAAATATCAACACAGAACCAAACCCATATCCTTGCCATCCTTGGATGAACGAGAGGACTTCAGGCGTCTCCTGAAGATTCGGAACTGAGTTCTTCATAAGTGAAAGGCCTAGGAAAAGCAGCGAGAATCCGACAATGAGTTCAGACAGGTTTCTCCTTTGATCCTTCTTAGATATTGAGAATATGAATCCCAAAGCCATCAAAGGCACAGCAAGAATTGAGATGTCTGCCTTGAATCCGAGCCAAGATACCAGCCATGCTGTCACAGTCGTACCGATATTCGCTCCCATTATCACACTTATCGCCTGCGATAATGCCAGAAGGCCGGCGTTTACAAAGCTCACGACCATCACTGTAGTCGCACTTGAGGACTGTATCACAGAAGTGATACCAAGACCCGTCAAAACACCTTTAAAAGGGCTTGATGTCATTGCAGAGAGGAAACCGCGAAGTCTATCACCTGCAGCCTTCTGCAATCCGGAACTCATCATGTTCATTCCGTAAAGGAACATACCGAGAGCTCCGATTAAAGTAAATATCTGAAGTGCCATAGTAAATTATCCTATTTGGGTATTTAATAGATAGCAGGTATAGGCTACGAAACAGAGAAAAAGGATTACTCCCTCTGCACGACTTATCCGGCAGTCCTTGCTGAACACGAAAAGCACCAACACGGCTGCAACCATAACCATAAAATCGACAATGCCGATACCTGTGGATGTCAAAGGCGACACCTGCGAGCATAGACCCAGAATCAGGGCTATGTTGAATATGTTTGATCCGACGATATTGCCCAATGCCATGCTTGTGTTCTTCTTGATGGCAGCGGCGATGGATGCGGCAAGTTCTGGGAATGAAGTTCCGCAGGCAATCAGCGTCAACGAGATGAATGAATCGCTCACGCCGAACGACTTTGCTATAAGCACGGCGTTGTCCACGAAAACATCGCAGCTGAATACCAATACTGCAAGACCTCCGACAACTTTGAGCATTGAAATCCATATTGGCCCCAGCGTCTGCCCTTCTTCTGGCTGTGTCGCCTGAGGTTTCGCCTGCTTGTCTCTGCGGAATGAAATCCACATGAAGGCTGCAAATGATATCAAAAGAAGAATTCCGTCAAATCTGCCTATACAGTTACCTGTGCCGATGAAGAAATTGAAGAACAGCATGCTCAAAACAACTGAAACTCCAACGCAGAACGGAATGTCAAACTTGAGATTTTCTCTGCCGAATGTTATCGGGAAGAATATCGCAGTCAATCCGAGGATTCCGAATACATTAAAGATGTTCGAGCCTACGACATTACCGATTGCCACATCTGCATTTCCGTTCAAGGCTCCTAGCAAACTGACAGTCATCTCCGGCATTGATGTTCCTACACCGATGATAGCGGCTCCAATGACAAAGTCGGACACTTTGTATTTCCTAGCGATGGACACTGCTCCGGTAACCAGGAAGTCGGCTCCGAAGACAATGCCCACGAGGGAAATAATCAAAATTATGTATTCCATTATTTGATCAGCTTGCCTACTTTAGATATCTCGTATTCATACATTTTAGAACAAGGCTGGTATGTATATGGAACATACTCGAACAATT
>JAGBYI010000133.1 GCA_017628845.1 Bacteroidaceae bacterium | reverse complement strand
TACCAGCGATGTGCCGTCGGCATTCTCAATCTGCACGCGGTTGTTCTCGGCAGTCTCTTCGAGGATGATTTCGGCCACTGCTGCCAGGGCTGTCTGCACCTCGTAGGCGCGGAGTCCTGTGCGGGCTTCCACCTTCTTGCCGAGTTCCTTGTTGGTGATGATGTTGTCAACTACAGCCTCTGCGAAGAAGCTGTGACCGCCCGTCTGGTTCTGAGTGGGCTTGAACTCACGGATGCGATATTTTACTTTCGCCATGATGTGTTACTTGTTTTTATGGGGTTTAACTTTTGATGTCTGATGTCTGAGGGATGATGTCAGAGGTCAACCGAGGCGTTTCATGTCTATCAACTGAGGGTCGTCGTAGATATTACCGATGATTACGATGTCGCCATTGCAGATGATGTCCCACTCGTTGTCTTTCATTGGTTCTGGCATAGGCTCAACCATTTTGAAGCCTCCCTTGCGATAATCGACAAACATCTTCCGTCTGAATGGCTCCATCGGCTTGCCGTCCTTGCTGAAGTATTCGTTCCAGCTGACACACTCCACGATGTCGCCCTCGAAGATGCGTTTGCCGTTCTTGTCGGTTAGTCCCGTGAACTGCCCGATGGTGCCAGGTTGCACGTTCTCGTTCATCCATCCGTCTTCATCGTCCCAATAGCTGATGGCAAACTCCCCGTCGCTTGGCTCCGTGCCAGCGTGGAATAAGTCGCCCCATATCCAATGGACGTTCTTGACGGTCTTCGCTCTGAATAGGATTTCTCTCATACGTCAGTCCTCCTTTGCTTTCTCTTTCATGCTTTTCCATTTAAGCGGTTCAAGATTGCCGATACGCTCCGAATACCACATGCTCACCCACATGTTCTTTGAATAGCATCTGTGCTTTGAAATTTCGTTGTTCATGTCGAGTGCCTGATTGCGAAGGTTCTCGCCCGTCACGATGTCGTCGCGGTCAACTTCCTCCAACTGCGCTTTGAGGTTGTTGTACTTCTCCTCAATGTACTCGAAATCGGCTGGCAATGTAGAAGCGCATATTAACATGATAGCCACTACAACGCCGCAAACGATAGTAAGCACCCAACCTAAGATTGATGCTCCGTCTGAATACTCTCTCATTCCGTAGATAACCAAAATAATACCTACAAATAATGCAATGATGATTGAAATTAAAATGCCCATAATTCGTGATAATTAATGATAAATTAATGATAATTCGTGTTCAAAAAGAAGAGAAGCACCATTGCTGATGCTTCCCTCGTCCGCTCGGCTTGCCGCTTGGCTCGCCAAGAACTTATCTGGTTGGCTTCCCAGGGCCTTGTGGTAGAGCGTTCTATCCCTCCAGCTCCCCGCCCGGAGTATTGCCGCCGCCGTTGTTGCCGCCGCCGCCCGATGGTGTCTCGGGTTCGGGATCGGCAGTTTCCTGCGTTGCGCTGTAGTCCACCTTCTGAGCCTGTTTGTTCAGAGCGAACTGGTTGCTGAACTTGCGGCCTATGCTGGCACCGAGTGCCCACTTGATTCTGTCGGCAGTCAGCATGTCCTCGGTGGCAACGGTTGCG
>JAGBYI010000132.1 GCA_017628845.1 Bacteroidaceae bacterium | reverse complement strand
TGGTGCATCTGTGCAAGCATGACGAGGCCTATGGCTACGAGGGTGGTGCTGATAAGGTTCTGCACAACGATGAACACACGGCTCAGGCGCATCTTGCCCTGGAAACGGAACGAACCCTTCACCACATCGATGGGCTTGAAACGAGCCACTATCACCGCAGGAATCAAGCCTGCCACCAACGACACCACCAGAAGCAGGGCTACGGCGGCCAGAATGGAGAAGAAGTCGCCAAAGAGGGGTATTTCCAAATCTATCAACTCCTCGAACCACGGGCGCATAATCAATGCCACCATGCATCCGAACACAAAGCACCCTGCCGTAAACACGAGCGACTCCAGCAGGTTGCGCCCCACGGCCTCTGCCATGCTATCGCCCAAAAGACGGCGTGTGGCTATTTCCTTGGCACGCTTGCCAATGAGGGCCGTAGTGAGGTTGACGTAGTTGAACATGGCAGACACAAGGAGCACCAATGCCACACACACCAGTATCCACACCATTGTGACATCGCTATGCCTGAAGCCTGAGTTGGTGGCAATGTTGGAGAAGTAGAATTCGTTCAAAGGGATAAGTGACACTCCGCCCAGGAAACTTCCATCCTTGGGTTCACGTGACCAGAACATGTTCCAAACCTCCATATACTTATCCAGCAAGGCTTCCTTTACCTCCTCCACGGATGCCCCTTCATTCAGGGTGACGAAGGTGACGATGGAACCGAAGTTGTCCAACCATGCACGACTCTGCTCCTCCACGAGCATGGAGTAGAATATCTCCGAACGGGTGAAGATGTCATCCTCGTCAAAGGTCTCCATCACACCAACGATGGTCAGCGGTTCCTCCTGCCCCAACAGGGTTATGGTCTTGCCTATGGCGTCCCCGTCGGGGAAGGCCCTTTTGGCGAACTCCTCGCTCACGAGGATGTCCGTGGGCGATGCCAGCACCTTCTTGCGGTCGCATCCGCGCAGTTCATAGTCGAAATACTGGAAGAAAGTGCTGTCCAGAGCCATGGCATTGGTGGAGAAACTGTTATCTCCCACCTTCACGTCCCACGGACGTATGCCGCCCACACGTGTGTAGCCCTTTATCTGCGGTATCTTAGGACAGATCTCGGGACCCGTGCCCACCGTCAGGCCTGCCAAACTGTGCGAGCCCATCACATAGAGCTTGTCCGCCATGGCTTGCGTCTTGCCCACCATATACTCTTTACGTGCATGCGAGGCAAGCAAAATGACAAAGCCCAGAGCCACGGCAAGGCCGAATACCTGTATGGCGGTGTATAGTTTGTTGCGCTTTAGAAAAACGAAATATGATTTCATGTTGTAATTGTATTGTAATTGTATTGGAGTATAGATTTGGCAAAGGTATTATCATACCCCCTCCGTCGCTTCGCTCCTCGTCCCCCTGTCTCAGAGGGACAGTTGGCCGGGATGGGTCCCCATCTATAGCAACCCGTTCATATTCTCCACCACCTGACCGTCGAAGAGGTTGATGACACGGTGGGCATGTGTGGCATCCTTCTGCGAGTGGGTCACCATCACTATGGTAGTGCCC
>JAGBYI010000131.1 GCA_017628845.1 Bacteroidaceae bacterium | reverse complement strand
TTTCCACCTAACCATTTTCGAAAAGCAGCAAGAATTATAAGCTCCCAGGCGCGATTAAAATCCAACTGCTCCGCAATTGCAGAAATTCGTTTCATAAACTCACCAATTCGCATGAGAGAAGATTGTATCTCGGTTGCCTTTAGATGTGTGGACGTTAGACGCAAAAGTCGCTTGCGCCCGCTGACGACGAGGCGACCGACGATGCCCATATACATCGGACGGGACGTCGTCGGCTCCAAGTGTCTGTCGCCGTCCGCCAATCGGCAGAAGATGTTCCACCAGTTTGCGACGATGGCGATTAGACGGGCGATTGCACGGCATGGCTTTAAGTCCTTCGTTACGAATCCGCCCCAGCCATACTGATTCTTGTATTCGTCGAAGTTGTTCTCGCAATCGCCTCGGTCGCGATAGACTTGCTGAAGCGAAGTGGCATCAAGTTTTTCATCGTTCGTGACGAGTGCACAACAGTCCCAGTATCTGCCGACCTTGTCCTCAACGAAATCAAACTCCGTTTGTACAAGCATGAGTGCATTCTTTTTAGGCCGCCCGCGCCTTCTGGGCTGCGTTGCCATTGCGATGCGCTTAACATCCTTAGACGGTCTGCGAAGCAAGATGCAACGACGAGGACGTTCCCAGCCGCCGAGCTGGATCTCACTTTCCATTGCTTCCCATCCGTCTTGAGCTTCAACCCAACCGTGACCGTTTTCGTGCCGCCGAAAAAGCGCGAAAACCGTCTTTGTGCGACGGAGCTTGAACAGATACTTTAGGTCACGCCGTTCGGCTTCACACATATTCTCGTCTCCGCCATAGCCTACATCTCCCCGTAGGAGACGCGGTTTCTTTTCATCGGAAAGATTGTCGATGATTTCCCAAAGACGCGGCATACTGCAACTTCCCGAGTGTTGCTTTCCTGATTGTACATCAACTCCAAGCGAAATACGGATTGATCCAATGAAGTAGGAATGAAAGTTATGACTCGGACGCCCTGGCTTCTGGGGATTATAACCTATTTCCGCACCCTCCTGATGACCGAAAATTGGTTTTACCGTATTGTCGATATCAAGGACATATTGATGCTTAAGAAGCTTATCAAAGACATCTTTCTCATGTCGCGCAAGCCAAGCATTCAGTTCTTGTTCGTCTGCGGCTTTGAGCGCACGGCGAACACTGTCCTCACTGACGATTTTTCTGAGGCTAAGTAACATTGGAAGCACAACGTCATTGCGCAACCGGTTGATATGGACATACCGAGTGAAGCCGCAGATAATCGCAAGAACTGCTGTGCCTACGACATCGCGGGTCTCTGGAGCGTTTGGACTTGTATAGTGGAATGGTGCGTCTTCGACGAGGCGATCAAAAAGCCCGCTCGTCTTCAGGTAGGACACAAAGTAGGCGAGCCCGCCCCACGGTGTGACTTGCGACTCGGGGTTCCAGCTCACGTCTAGTTTCCCGCCAAATGCAGGAATGTCAAAAGTTTGTGTAGGCACAAACGCCTCAGATAGTGTATAATCTTGCATGTAACGACTTTTTTGATGTTGCTTTTTTGTTGGAAACTC
>JAGBYI010000021.1 GCA_017628845.1 Bacteroidaceae bacterium | reverse complement strand
GTTTCCATCTTCACCTGTTCCTCGCGCTTCAGGTCGCGAACCAGATAATGGCTCACCACCAGCGAAGCCACACTGAGCAGCACCGCTGCTATTATCAGTGCTATCCTTACCCGCTTTATTCTATCTGCCCATTGCATACATACAAATAACGCTGACAGGAGGCATTTTATTATACAAGGTGCCTGTTTTTTATCCGCCTCACATCATCTTATAAGTTTCCATATAAGAAAACTGCAGTTTCCCAACAAGGAAACTCGAGTTCTCCAACAGGGAAACTCATACACTCTTGATAAGATGCCTTTTCCTGATTTCAGCAGCAGACATTTTTGCTTCATTCGCTGAAAAGATTTACGCCTTATCTCCAGGCATACTGTTGAGGTTTACGGTTTCCTTGATTCCATGCTGTGAGTGTTGACACTTTCGTTCAGGTGAAACAGCAGGAGTCCGCACTCGTTGTTCGGCAAGAAAAGAACATCATACTTATTTTATTACACGCACACGACAGTATTTTCATTTATTTATCCTACCTTTGCACGCATTAAACATTTCAAGAACATGAAAAAAAGGCTTAATCACATACTGAGTACCGTTTTTGCCGTACTGGCGTCAATAGTTCTTTCGTCTTGTGACAAAGACATACCGCAGCCCAACGATTCTCTCAAAGAGAATACCGTCATCGTGTACATGGGAGCGGAAAATTCCCTGTATGGCTTCAGCAACAACGACCTGAACGAAATGTTGCTGGGTTCAAAGGACATCCCCGACAATTGCCAGGTTGTGGTCTTCCGAGACGACAGAAGCATGCCCTCCATCTTCCTATTCAACAAAAATGGCGAGACCATATGGAAGGAGTACACAACAGACCTGAACAGTGCAGATCCCGCTACAATGAAATCCGTGCTCAAGGAAATAATCAGAGATTTCCCTTCCAAGAAATACTCGCTGGTGCTTTGGAGTCATGGCTCCGGATGGATAGACGAACCCAACAATTCCAGATCTGTCATCGTGGACAACGGAACCAACAGCACTGCCAACAAAGGCAGCTGGATAGAAATCAGCGAACTGGCCGGCATACTGGCCTCCCTGCCGCACATGGAGTACATATTCTTCGACGCGTGCTACATGCAGAGCATTGAAGTGGTTTCCCAACTGTACAGCTACACCTCCTACATTATCGGTTCGCCCACCGAAATCCCCGGTGAGGGTGCCCCATACCATCTGATAATGAAATCCTTGTGCCTGGCAAACCCACAGGGTATAATCGACGGTTACGCATCGGCCTACGGAACATCCCATGGCGTACTTCTCTCTGCCGTCTCATGCGAGGACTTTCCAAAATTCTGCACAGAAACAGCAAAGTACATCCCCTCTGCATTCCCCAAAGACAACATGCCCAGAACAGCGGGCATACAGATTTACGCTCCCGCCTACGGCACCTCATACAGCACCCAGCGTGCCATGCCCGTACCCTACGACATGCGCTCGGCTATGCACAGAGTGCTCAGCGAAGAGGACTATACCGCATGGGAAATGGCATGGAAGAAGGCCATACTATATCCCACTTGGGCCTATAGCTGGGACAGCATGTACAGTCCTTCCACCCACGGCAATTTCCACTGCTCAATGCAGGACAAGGAACACTACGGAGGAATATCCATGCACATACCCAACGTGAAATACGATGTCATGGGCTGGAATAGGGATTTTCAGCATACTCCTTGGTATGAAATGACCAATTGGAAGCAAACTGGCTGGTAAATTCTGCCTATTTACATTATTTAATAAAGAAGAACTGGGATATTACGGCATTTTTTATTAAATTTGCACTAGAAAGAACAAAACAACTCTCATACAAATGCTATTCAGTAAAGAAACATACATAGCCCGCCGCCAGGTTCTGAGCCAGCGCATCAAGTCGGGCCTCATCGTACTGATGGGCAACAACCTGTCGCCCGTCAACTACCCTGCCAACGCATACCGTTTCCGCCAGGACAGTTCCTTCCTGTACTACTTCGGCCAGCACCGTGAAGGCCTGGTGGGTGTGATTGACACCGACGAGAATAAGGAATGGCTCATCGGCAACGACATCGACATCGAGGACATCGTATGGTTCGGCAGCGTGGACAGCGTGGCAGACATGGCCGCGCAGTGCGGAGTACAGAACTCTGCACCCATGGCAAAGCTGAAGGAACTCATCGACAAGACCGTTGCCCAGGGGCGCAAGGTACACTTCCTGCCTCCCTACCGCCACGACCTGATGATCCAGTTGATGGACCTCACCGGCATACATCCCTCCGAGCAGCGTGCCAAGGCAAGCCTGGAGCTCATCATGGCTGTCATAGACCAGCGCGCCGTGAAGTCGGCAGAGGAGATTCTGGAAATAGAGCGTGCATGCGCCATCGGTTATGAGATGCACACCACCGCCATGAAGATGGCACGCCCCGGCATCACCGAGCAGGAGATATGCGGACGCATCTCGGGCATAGCATCGGCAAAGGGCTGTATGGTATCATTCTCGCCCATCGTGACCATGCACGGCGAGATTATGCACGGCTATCCAAGTCCAGCTCCTCTGGAGGAGGGCCGCCTGCTCCTTTGCGACTGTGGTGCTGAGACAAACGAGAACTACTGCTCCGACCACACACGCACCACTCCCATTGGCGGACGCTTTACCCAGCGCCAGCGCGAAATATACAGTATCGTGGAGGAATGCCACGACCTGGCTCTCTCCGTGGCTGCACCTGGTGTGAAATGGATGGACGTGCACATGGACGTTTGCCGTCTGATGGCAACACGCCTGAAGGAACTGGGACTTATGAAGGGCGATGTGGAAGAGGCCGTACGCCAGGGTGCGCATGCCATGTTCCTGCCCCACGGCCTTGGTCACATGATGGGCATGGACGTGCACGACATGGAAGGTCTGGGACAGATCTACGTGGGCTTTGACGAGGAGACCCGTCCCAATCTGGAGCAGTTCGGCACCAACTGCCTGCGATGCGGCCGTCGCCTGCAGGAAGGCTGGGTGATGACCGACGAGCCTGGTATATACTTCATCCCTGCACTCATCGACGACTGGAGAGCAAAGGGTCTGCACAAGGACTTCATCAACTACGACCTGCTGGAGACCTACAAGGACTTCGGCGGCATTCGCCTGGAGGATGACATCCTCATCACCAAGGACGGTTGCCGCTTCATCGGAGACAAGCTCATCCCCTACCACATCAACGAGGTGGAGGAGTTCATCAACAAGGCATAGAAATACCAGAATAGCCAGCAATACTGGACATTCTTTTTACAACAGCAAATACAAACCAATTAAATACATAATCCAATGAACAAGTTTCTCTTAATGGCAGTTGCAGCAATATGCTCTCTGCCCACAATGGCCCAGAAGGCCGACTCTCTCGTGTTCACCACCGTGTTGGAGAACCCTGTAACCAGCATCAAGAACCAGAACAACTCTGGCACCTGCTGGAGCTACTCTGCTCTTGCATTCCTGGAGAGCGAGGTTCTGAAGAAGGACCCCAGCAAGACCGACATCGACCTGTGCGAGTCTTTCCTCGTTAGCAAGACCTACACCGACCGTGCCGACCGCAACGTACGCACTCATGGCGATGCAAGCTTCAGCCAGGGCGGTTCTTTCTACGATGCCATCTTCTGCATGGAGCGCTACGGTTTCATCCCCGAGGGTATCATGCCCTACCCCATCACCCCCTATGGTGACTCTCTGTTCAACTTCACCAACTTCTTCCCTCCCATGGAGGCTTACATCAAGGCTATCGCTACAAGCAACGCCAAGAAGATCAACCCCATCTGGAAGAAGGACGTGCAGGGCATGCTGGACAACTACTTCGGCCAGTGCCCCACAGAGTTTGAGTACAAGGGCAAGAAGTACACTCCCCAGAGCTTCGTGAAGGACTACCTGCAGCTGGACCCCAACGACTACGTGTCTCTGACCAGCTACACTCACCATCCCTTCTACTCTCAGTTCGTGCTGGAGATTCAGGACAACTGGCGCTGGGCTACAAGCTACAACCTCCCCTTGGACGAGTTCATGCGCGTAATGGAGGAGAGCGTTAAGAACGGCTGGACCTTTGCATGGGGTGCCGACGTGAGCGAGGACGGCTTCAGCCGCCGTACCGGCAAGAACAAGTGCGTTGCCACCGTTCCCGACACCAAGGCAACTGCAGGCGTAGGTAGCGACCAGAGCCGTTGGACAGGCGAGAAGGCAGGCGCCAAGATTGCACAGGCCGACGCTGCTGGCGAGAAGGTTATCACCCAGGAGATGCGTCAGGAAGGCTACGACAACTGGACCACTACCGACGACCATGGCATGCAGATCTATGGTATCGCCAAGGACCAGAACGGCAAGGAGTACTTCATGATGAAGAACTCTTGGGGCGAGTACGGTCCCTACAAGGGTTTCTGGTACGTGAGCAAGCCCTACGTTGCCTACAAGACCATGAACATCGTCATCAACAAGAACGCCATTCCTAAGGACATCCGCAAGAAGCTGGGTATCTAAGACTTCCACGACTGCACAATGAACTACAAATGGCACTTCAACGAGCCAGAGCGTGACAGTCAGGAAATAGCAACAACACTTGCCAAGGAGTTGGGAATAAACCCGACCCTTGGCAAACTTCTGCTTGACAGAGGCATTACCACATCAAACGAGGCAAGGAAATTCTTCAGGCCACAACTGACAGAACTCCTCGACCCCTTTCTCTTCCGCGACATGGCAGTGGCCATAAAGCGATTGAACGACGCACTTGGAAGAAAAGAAAGGATTCTGGTCTACGGCGACTATGATGTGGACGGAGTTACTGCCGTGGCACTTGTTTACAAGTTCCTGAAACAGTACTCCACAAACATAGACTACTACATACCCGACCGGTATGACGAAGGATATGGTGTCTCTCGCCAAGGCATAGACTTTGCCGAGGAATCAGGGGTAAAGCTTATCATCGTACTGGATTGTGGCATAAAGGCTATAGACGAAATCCAATACGCCAAGGAAAAGGGAATAGACTTCATCATCTGCGACCATCATGTGCCGGACGACATTCTGCCGCCGGCCGTGGCAATACTGAACGCCAAGCGTACAGATGCCACCTACCCCTATGGGGACCTGTCGGGATGCGGAGTGGGTTTCAAACTCATACAGGCCTTTGCCAAGAACAATGGCATACCCTTTTCCGAAATCATACCCTTGCTGGACCTGTGCGCCGTGAGCATCGCTTCGGACATAGTACCCATAATGGGAGAAAACAGAATACTCGCTTACCATGGCCTCAGGCAACTGAACCAAAGCCCAAGCGTGGGCATGAAGGCAATCATAGACATCTGCGGACTGACAGGCAAGGAAATCTCCATGTCGGACGTGATATACAAGATAGGACCTCGTCTGAATGCTTCGGGACGCATAGAGAACGGACGCGAATCAGTGGAACTGCTCGTATGCAACGACTCCGTGCAAGCCATGCACAAGGCAGCGCAGATAAACCACTACAACGAGCAGCGCAAGGACCTGGACAAGGCAATGACAGAACAGGCCAACCAGATTGTCGCCTCGCTGGTGCACAAATCGGACCACAAGGCCATCGTCATCTACAACGAGGAATGGCACAAAGGTGTCATAGGAATCGTAGCCTCCAGACTGACCGAAATTTACTTCCGTCCCGCCGTAGTACTTACACGCGACGGAGATATGGCCACAGGTTCAGCACGCTCGGTAGCAGGCTTTGACATCTACAAGGCAATTGAAAGTTGCCGCGACATACTGGAGAACTTCGGCGGACATACCTACGCATCCGGCCTTACACTGAAGGCAGAGAACGTACAGGAGTTCAAGCGCCGCTTCGAAGAGTATGTGGACAACAACATTCTGCCCGAGCAGACCGATGCCATACTGGAGATAGACGACATGCTGGACTTCCAGGACATCAACCGTCAGTTCTACTACGACCTGAAACGATTCCAGCCCTTCGGTCCCAACAATCCCAAGCCGCACTTCTGCACACGGAATGTCTATGACTATGGTACAAGCAAAGTTGTTGGACGCGAGCAAGAGCACATAAAACTGGAACTCGTGGACAACAAAAGCGATGTCATCATGAACGGCATAGCCTTCGGGCAAAGTTCGCAAGCACGCTATATCAAGACAAAACGCTCTTTCAATATCGTCTACACCATAGAGGAGAACACACACAAACGTGGGGAAATCCAACTGCACATAGAAGATATTGAACCATCCGAACTTGACTAACGACACAATGCATAACCCGCAAATTATGCACGACACTCAAAACATTCCCAGCCCTTCCGCCCACGACTGGGCAGAGGGGCTGCTACGTAAAAACTGGGGCTTTTCTTCATTCCGCGGCATACAGCGCGAAATCATAGATAGCATTGCTTCCGGCAAGGACACACTTGGCCTTATGCCTACTGGAGGTGGCAAGAGCATATCCTTCCAGGTTCCTGCATTGGCAATGGAGGGAACCTGCATAGTTGTCACTCCCCTCATAGCACTGATGAAAGACCAGGTGGGACGATTGCGCCAACTGGGAATCAAGGCTACTGCCATCTATTCTGGCATGAAGCACGACAAGATTATAGCCGCTCTGGAGAACTGCATCCTTGGCGACTACAAGTTCCTGTATCTCTCGCCGGAGAGAGTTGGTTCGGAACTCTTCCTAACCAAACTCCGACACATGAAGGTGTCCTTTGTCTGCGTGGACGAAGCACACTGCATCTCGCAATGGGGCTATGACTTCCGCCCCAGTTACCTTGCCATCGGCAACCTCAGGAAACTTTTGCCAGGCAAACCTTTCCTCGCACTCACCGCCACAGCCACACCCGAGGTCATAGACGACATACAGGAGAAACTCGGGTTCAGTCAGAAGAACGTGTTCCGCATGAGTTTCGCCCGCCCCAACCTGCGCTACTCCCTGCACCGCACTGCCACAGACGAAACCGGACTGGACCACATTCTGAACCTCTACCCCGGCTCCACCATAATATATACCAACCGCAGACAAAAGGCCGAGGAGATTTCCGCCATGCTTGGCATGAAGGGATACTCCGTGACCTTCTTCCATGCAGGACTGCCCGACCTGGAGAAGGATTTCCGCCAGCGCGACTGGCAAGAGGGCAGGATACGCATCATGGTTGCCACCAACGCTTTCGGTATGGGCATAGACAAACCCGACGTCAGGCTGGTAGTACATCTGGACCCTCCCGATTCCTTGGAACAATATTATCAGGAGGCAGGACGTGCCGGACGAGACGGGCAGCCCTCGCATGCCGTGCTCTTCTGCAACGGCAAGGAAATTACCACCTTGCAAAGACAACTGCAACGCACCTTTCCTCCTAAGGAAAAGATACAGGAACTCTACGACCACATCTGCTATTTTCTGCAGATACCAGAAGGAGGCGGATATGAAAGGACACGGGAGTTCAAGGTACAAGAGTTCTGTATCAACTTCCACCATAGTTTCAGCGAAGTGCATCCCATGCTCTCGCTTCTGGAACTGGCAGGCTACATACGTTTCACAGATGAAGAGGAGACCATTTCACGCCTGTACATCACCGCCACACGCTCACAACTCTACAGCACCGTACACGGAGAGACGGAAAAACTCTTCAACTATCTCCTGCGTCGCTACACCGGCATATTCCAGGAGTTCGTCTACATCGACGAAGACGACATATCCATCGCCACAGGCATGCCCGTCAAGGAAATATACGAAAGACTCGTGGCATTGGGACAGATGCATGTTGTCCGCTACATACCACACAAACGTATCCCCTACCTCACCCTTACCAGGCATCGTGTAGAGGGAAAGGACGTTTTCATACCGCCACACGTTTATGAAGAGAGGTATGCCCGTTTCAAGAAACGTATTGATGCCGTCATAGACTACATAACCGACACCTCCAATTGCCGTACCGCCCTACTGCTCCAATACTTCGGAGAAAAGGTTGCCGAAGGTTGCGGAAACTGCGACAATTGCAATGCCGCCAATCCGGAACCCACTACGGAAGACGTATATCGCTGCATACTGGCAGACCTCAGGGCACAACTGCACGAGGGGCCGAAATACGGCTATGAGCTGAACCTTTCCAAATACAAGGCCCAGGACATAGAACACGTCATCCGTACCATGACGGAAGATGGCGAACTCCTCCAGGATGGCCTGCGCCTGAAACTCAGAGGCTAAGCAGGCGTAACGCTTTCCGACGTACTGGTGGTGGTGTGCTGTCCCCTGTACCTGCGGTCTATCTCCTTGTATTTGTTGTCAAAAGTATATTCCAGTTCACCGCAGAACTGGCACTCGTGGGTTTTCTTGTAAACGGTAACGTGATAGAGGACATCATAATCGTCATACAACAATGTACGGGTAATCTCTTCATGATTCTTGTGGTCCGACGTGGATGTCTTCCTTGAACCGTCTGTATAGGTGGTGGTGTGTTCCGTCCAGCTCTTCCAGGTTCTTCTGCTCTCGCCAAGCACCTTCCTGAACTCCTGTTCCTTATTCCACATATCGTACTCCTTCTCCACCTCGGTACGTACATGCTCGAAGGTTTCCAGACTTCGGCATTGCGGACATCGCATGTGCGGAATATGGCCCCACAATGGCCTTACCACCAGTTTGAACGTTTTGAAGAACAATGGCAGGTAAACAAACAGGCATATTGAGAACATCCCCCACGCCAGCATGAGCGCCATCCAGACGTATGTAGACAGCAATGACACACAAAGCGTTATCAGAATCAGTGTCTTGTTGCCAAAGGGATAGAATACCTTGCGGAAATGCATCAGGACACCAATCAGCAATACGGGCAATGCTGGAGGCAGGAAAAGCCACATCAGTGCAAACACGCATACCACAATCATCAAAGCATACAGATGCAGCTGTTTCCACCAGGGCTTGTGATTCTCCTCCACATCTACACCAGGCATAATATCCGTGTATGTTCCCTCTATCAGATAAGCACCTATTGGATTGTCTATGATGGTCTGCATCAGGGGCAATTTGGCCAGGAACCAGGCGGACCTGTCGTCCTTATAGTCAAGTGCATAGGATACGGCACGCAGCGATTTGTCGTATGACACCGAAGGGGTATAACGCTTGCCGTTCTTCATATTTATTACCGTCAGCGGATACACGGCACGCAGGGAATCCTTGAACGTAGCCACGGCCATTGCAGGCCTGAACTTGATCTCGTTCTCCTCAAAGGTATTGCCTATGTATTTCTTCTCGAACTTCTCCAACGACATGTAGCAGTCCTTCAGGCTGTTTGGAGCAAACTGGTTCCTTGTCATCTGCTCAGGCAATTCCGGGGCTATATCGTCAAAGTTCATCTCCTCCACCTCGCCATCGGCAAACCGGCAGAAGTATTTCCACTCCTCCTCGTCTGTCTTCATGACCTGTACACTCTCCATGGCCTCCGTCCTCGAGTTCCATGCCATGATAGGGACACCAAGCTGGACCACTGACAACTTACCCCTTACACCGGATGCAGTCTCAACCCACAACGATGGCTGGAAGTAGTGGCTTCCTGCTATGTAACCCAGCACCTTCAGTTCCTCGCCCTTACGTACCGTGGTCTTTACCTTGACGTCATCCATCAACTCCGACTCTATCGTCAGTTTCTTGTCCGCCACATACACGACATAGGGGTCTGCCCCGGACAAGAGCGTTGGTACGATGCTGACTACCACTACAGCGCTAATAACAACCACTCCAAGCAGGCACTTCAGGAAATGCTCCTTGGCGAACGAGAGTTTGGAAAACAGATTGAACATAACAGGATATAGTTTAATACATTCACATAATACGGCTATCGCTACACAAATATACGAATAAACGAGTGAAAAGATATCAAGCTTGCTTGAATATTTTTCCCAACGAGTGAAAGTATATTCGAGTTTGTCTCAAATATACGAATAAACGAGTGAAAAGATATCAAGCTTGCTTGAATATTTTCTCACAACAAGTGAAAGTATATTCAAGTTTACCTCAAAGATAATAAAATTACCGGTACGACAAGACCTTGCAGGCAGAAATGCCGTTTATTTGCGTAAGTTACTTTCCACGATAGCCTCAACCAGCATCTTGCCATGAACCTCAAAAGGTTTCCAATGCCACAGGCCTCCGCCCACCTTGTCCACACCGGCATAATCCATGAAGACAATGCCCATTGGAAATCTTTCTTCCCCAAGGAATCCCAAGACAACAGGATGAAGCCATGCAGCATTTCGCTTATAACCGGAGGTTGTTGCCAATGACGTGCAACCCAGCCATGTGGTGGAATATCCGCTAAGGAAATTCATTGTCCACACTCCCTTAGGAGCATTAGCGGCCAAAGTAAGGTAACGTTTCACGGCATCTTGCTTCATTGCTCGTTTCTTTGCGTCTGTTGGTGCATAATAGTCCTGCACCTGCAATGCAGCCTCTGCTCCATCGGCATAGGACACCATACGTGCGGCCACATTCCCGTACTTAGAATGGTTCCATCCTGCTATCAATGCTCCCTTCTCCGTATCGCTATATGCACTCCTCGTAAGAAACAGTATCCGTCCTCTTGCGTCAACCAGTCTCATACCAGGAGAGAACACGACTGCCTCATCGCTCAATTCCCTAATAACCTTTCCTACAAGAGAGGGCCATAGTGCACGTTCATCCTCGTTCTCGCTGTCGGACTCCTCACGCAACACTACAACGGCAAACTCGCTGGGGTGTTCCCTCAACCTGCATCGTATGACATCCAGAGCATCGGCAAAGGCAACCTTTGTCCTCAACCTTCCATGGTATATATATAATAAGGTATCCCTTACAGCTGGACGCAGGTCAAATGCCCTTACCCCACACATCCATAGTTCCTGCAGCCCAAGAGTTTGGGTAACACCAAACCCTGGCAAAGAAAGCATCCCCTCGCCTGTAGCGGCATCATGTGCACCGGGTATGGACATTGAACATAGCGCAACGCTGTCGTCCACATGCCGCATCCATTCCGACATATCCACAGACTGTGCCGTCAGACTAAGACAACGGCACATCAGCACTACAGACAGGAACAATGTGAGGACGCTCTTCATGGACCTTGTTTTATATACGACGCAAATATACGAAAAATAATCCCAAGTCAATCATTAGCGTTATTATGATAATCGCTTTTATTTTTGAACAGCGTACAAAAGCAAGGGACCGTATCCTCAGCGACACGGTCCCTTGTATTCAATCTACGGCATTATCTGCTTATGAAAACCTTCTTGCCATTCTGTATGTAGACTCCCTGAGATGCTGCCTTTAAAACACGGCGGCCCTGCAGGTCATACATAGTGTTGTCTGCATTTGTCTCCGGTGTTGAGATCAACTCGTCTATACCAGTCTCGTTTGTTGACTTGATGGGATAGAAGGGGTTCTCCTCGGTGAACTTGTATGTGCCGTTGCTTGCCCAGTCCAGGGAGAAGCGGACGAAGCGCATTACGAATGCGTCGGAGACGCCGTTCTCCTCGTAGTAGACACCCAGGGTGCCGTCGGGAAGAACTACGGTTGCGCTGTAGCAAGAACCACGGGGACAGATGGTCTTGGGAGAACCGAAGGTTTCACCCTCGTCGGTAGACAGCGCAATGCTCACATTCTCGCGACTGCCGCTGTTGGGCAAGGTCTGCAGTGCTATGTTCCAGGGGTTGCCCTCCAGGGTAGAACACCATACCATGTACTCGCCGTCGCAGGCGTTGCCAGAGATACCTGTGGTGAAGCGTGTCTGTGAGGGGTAGTGCCATGTCTCGCCGTCGTCGGAAGTAACGTTGTGATAGTTATATCCGCTTGCACGTACGCTGATAGCGAGGTCGCCATTGTTGCGCTCCAGAGTCTTGGGCTCGTCGGCAGACTTAGTGCCGCTTGTACCACTAACATACCAGTTCTGTCCACCATCCTTGCTCATGAAGAAGTAGAAGTTCTGGCTATTGTCAGCCTCGCGATTCACGAAGCTTGATACCAAAGTACCGTCGCGCTTCTGCAGGGCAGCACCCGAACCAGAGAAACCGCTCTTCCAGGTCTGTGTCTTGGGGTTGTCGCACTTGGCACCGAAGAGGTCGTCGGTATGGTCAACGGGAGCATCCCAAGTTACACCACCGTCGCGGCTGGTGATAGTCTTCCAGCGTGGAGGCTCTGTAGCAGTACCCTGAAAGAAACCATGTCCGTATGTACCGGCACTGGTCATGATGCCCACGATCTCGCCGTTGTCACGATTGGTTACGATAGAGGCATCACCGTGTCCATAGTTGCCACCTGTCTCGGGAGTACCTGCCACGGTCAGGGGATCGCTCCATGTCTTGCCGTTGTCGTCAGAGTACTGTGCCACCACATAGCAGTGGTTGGGCAGGTCGGCTTGGCTCTGCTTACGGTCGTCGGTAAGCACTACCAGGCGCTTGCCGTCCTTGGTTGCCGTGATGGCAGGGATACGGTAGTGCAGAGAGCCCTTGTCCATGGGCATGAGCACGGAACCTTCGGAGAGGAATACAGTCACGCTATGCTTGGGATTGCCGTTGGCCTCCTCTATTTCTGCACCGTCCACGGTGTATGAAGTAATGCTTGCATCCACGAGGTTGCCTTCCTTGGCAGTTTCTGCTATGTCGTAAGCAATCCACAGGTAGTAGTCGCCAGGTGCCATGTCCTTGGTGCCAGTGATGGTGAAGGTGCCGTCTTCAGCCAGTGTTACTGCCTGTCCGAACTGCACGCCGTTCTCCTCGCGCCAAGTCATCTTCTTGGCGGCGTCCACAAAGAGTTCGCGGTCGTTGGTGGCGAAGTATGCCTTCACGTTTGTAACGTCTGCCTTGCTGGTACCGAAGAATGCACCCTTCACGCCCTGGAAGTTAACCTTGCCTTCCAAGCCAGCCACACGGATGGTAGAGCGGATAATGGCCTGATCAACGTTACCGATACCGGTGCTCACCTTGCCCTGCACCACACGAGTGCTTGCCACACTGGCTTCAGCATTGCTCAGGTCCACTTCGTTAAAGCGCCAAAGCGAAGCATTACCAGCAGCTGCACCCCAACGCACAATCACTTTGTTGTCGTCCTGGGCATGTAACTCAACAGCATTGTCCTTAATCACGAAGAAGCCATGTGCCTCGTTTATATAATAGATGTAGTTGGGTTCGCTAACAACACCAAATGCAGTACTGTTACCCGAACCGCTACCAGCAGTACCGAAGTACTCGCCATTGTAGTTCTTGATGGCCAGTTTGCCGTCCTTTTCCCAGAAGCTCCACACGTGGGTTGGCTTGAACTCCTTGTCGCCGAAGCGCATCTTCTGCACCTGGCTGTCGTAGTACATTACCTTGCCTGCACAGTAGGCCTGTGTGGAAGCGCTGGTGATGTAGTACCAGTATTCATTACCCTCGGTGCTGATTACGGGAAGTTCTGCAATATCCTGTCTCACCTTCACGGTAAAGTTGCTCAGCACCACGCCCTTGCCATTGGGGCCCTTCAGGTCGAATACCAAAGAGGTCAGTCTCTGCTTTTGTGCGCTGACGGTCTTGGCTGTTGTTGAAGTGGTGTACACGGCGCCATTGTCCATCAGGATTTCCTGCGCATTGTCGTGACCATTGTTGGCGTATGTGAAGCTGTACTCGGTAATTACATATCCCGAGGGTGCTGTGAGTGTGTATCGGCAATTGCTGCCGCCCGTCATCAACTGGATATTGTTGCCTGCCCAATTCATGTTGTTGGGACCGCAGCCGAACTGCAACTGGGGCTCCTCGTGACTCTTCCACACGTGGTTCCAGCTTTGGTTTGCCTGGCCATTGTCGCGGTACAGGTCGCCATTCTGCTTATCAATGGTATATACCACCTCCAGAGGCAGTTCCTCTTCATTCTCAACGGCCTTGTATCTGATTACCATCTTGGCTATCAGTATGCCATAGTTGCTTCCGCCTGCAGTGCCGCCAACGGTAAGCACAATCTTGTTTGTAGACAGGCCGTTTGCCGTTACAGTCTTTGCCGTACCGTTGCTTTGTGCCTGGCTTGTTGCTGTGCCGTCGGCAGTGGTGTATGTGTATGTGCCGGAGTATCCGGAACTTGTGCTTAGTGTAGTCAGGTCATAACCCACGAACTCATATCCCTGAGGCAAGGTGAGGTTGTAGGTATAGCCTGCCTTCAGCCAGGGACGGTTCTGTGACCAGCCAATATTGTTGGCATTCATGTCGGTGCTTTCGCAGGTGAGGGCAGGTGTGGTGCCCGTAACGAACTTGCCATACCATCCGTCGCTGGAACTGACATGCTTTGTATATGTTGACTTGCCATTGGCAAAGTGCTCGGCAGGTGTAAGGGTCAGTGTCAGTGTCTGCTCGTCAGGTTCGGGCATTACGTCGGGTTCGCCCTCTACGAGTTCAATCTGGTACTGGCAGCCTGTATCGGCACGGTCGGTACCTGTCTGTTCGTTGCTCCAGTTGTACACTGGGGTTCCGCTCAATGTTGTCTGGTTCAGCTGCACGGTACCGCTGCTTATGATGAACAGCCCTGGTGTGTTGGCATAACTCAGTGTCCAGCCGTTGGCAGGCTGAGTTGCCGAGGTGGTTATCTGTGCGTTGTAGGCTGCTGTTGGTGCCAAATAGGACTTGTCGGCACGGTTCACTATGTCCACCTTGCCGTCCTGGCGTGCCACAAACTTCCACATGCCTGTGGCATAGTTGTGCTTGTCCTCGCCCACTACGCCTGCACCTGCTCCAGTGCTGGTCATGTACTTGCTGTTGCGGTTGGGGGTGTATAGCTGGTACCACACCTCGTTGCCCTCTGTGCTGTTTGTGGGCATGGAGAGTGCTTCGTTCAGTATGGCATTCAGGGCATTGGCAAACTCGGTTACCTGTTCCTGTGTGATGTCGTTTCTCTCCAGCAGAGCATTGGCCTCTGCCATCTTGGCATCAAAGGCCTTCATCTTCTCCTCGTTGTACTGGCCAGCAGCATTGCCGCGAGTGGCTATCAAACCACGTGCAATAACCTGGGTCAACTGGTTGCGCAGGCCTGCCTGGGCATAGCGAGCCTCGGCTGTTGCATCGTCAATGACGGTATATTTATCCTGGGGGAAGTCAACGGCGAGAGCCTCCTTCATGGCCTGTGCCATCTCCACATAACCCAGGGCACCAAGGTAGTTGCTGGGATAGAAATACTTGGTGTTTGCCACGTTGCCGTTGAGCAGGGTGTTGTAGAAGTCAACAAACTTCACACCCTCCAATGTCTTCAGGTATGCATTGAGCACGGAGATGCGGCTGGTGTTGTTGCCTGCATTGTTGGTGGGGCAAAGGCTCATCACATAGATAACGGATGTGGGGGACTTCTGCTTAAGTTTGTCCACCAAGGCCTTGTAGTTTGCCTTCACGGTCTCCAGGTCTGTTGTGCCGTTGGCATCACCGGTACCGGTATACAGGAAGATAGCCTTGGCATCCTTCTTCTCCACACCTGTGTTGGCATAGGTGGCATCCACCAGCTTGCTCGTTGTGGCAATGTCGCCGCCATAGCCCCAGCCGGTGCCACGGTTCTTTACGTTGGGGTTGCCCAGCAGTTCCTGCCACTCGCCATTCTTGATGAACTCGTCGCCAAAGACAAGAACGTCGTTCTCGGAAATGGGCAGCATGCTGAAATAGGTGGCACGCATGCCATTAGCACCGCCCAGCCCGCCATTGTTCTGCTTCTCCAGAGTGTTGTCGGGATAAGCGGTGCTTATGGTATAGTCCTCGCCCTCCTGCAGATACTGGCAAATCTCCTTTGCCCATGCCTGATAGGCACCTGCAGTGAGGTGGAGGTTATCATAACTCCATTGACCGCCGTCGGCTACGTTTGTCAGCTTGTCGTAGAGGTCTACGTAGGTTACCTTGTCTGTAGCATCGGCATAGGCCTTGGTCAGTTGGTTTGCCTTCAGCCATGTAGACTCCACGCGGTTGCCGGTCTTGTTGTTCAGGATGCTGTACAGGTACACCTTGGTCTGTGGCGAGCGTGCATGTATGCGTGCCACTATGCTCTTCACGTATGCCAGCACCTGCTCGGGGCTGAAGTTCAGACCGCCTGAGGTGGCAATGTCGTTGGTGCCTATCATCATAAACACCTTCTTGGGCTTGTTTGCCAGGTAACTCTCCAGGTTGTCGCTCTGCTCAGTGGAGTAGGTGCCTGAGTTGCCACGGTTCACGATGGGCAGATACTTGCCCTCGGATGTCTTGAACACTTCGGGCCAGCAGTGCATGTCGGTAATGCTGTTGCCGATGAACAGGATGCTGCCCTCGGCAGGCTGCAATGCCTTGAACGAATCATAGCGATGATTCCTGAACGGCAAGTCCGCCCATGTGCCAAGCACACAGAGACATGCCGTCAACGTGAGTAATAACTTTCTCATGATGTGATTTGTTTTGTTGGTTGTTTAGGTTTATATTAGGTTTAATTATGCTTCTTCGGCTCGCAAAAATAGCCTTTTGAGGGGTTAAAGGTAAAAAAAAAACACAGGAAACAGCACGAAAGAAACATAAACACACACTATATTGCAACATTGTAATACAGACTGCGCAAAACGGCGCATACGAGGCCCTGTTTTGGTCGTCCCGAGGACCGCCCCGAAAGAACCGGGAACTCTCGCCTCGGTCCTCGGGACGACCGACCCTTGTCCTCGTGAGGCCCAAATGGGCAGGTTGCGACGGCCGTCTGCAAACAAGCATGCCGCCCGGCGTTGGCCGGGCGGCATGCTGTAATTATTTTTCTGCAAGATAGAGAGAGGCTATATCCTACTGTTCTACCGATTCGGCGCTCAGGGTGTCCTTGGTTTCCAGCACCCTCTCGCCCATGGTCTTGTAGGTGGAATCCATCCGGAGGCTGTCCCGCTCGGCGGCAATCTCCTTCTGGATATATGCCTCGGCCTCTACAGTGTGGGGAACTCCGTCGCCCCATACCAGTTCATAGTAGCCGCGGTCGATGGGACGATGAGCGCCATCGTACAGGAATGCGAATACATACATGAATCCGCCGTCGGCATCGCCGCCAAACTTGGAGTACTCGTTGTCCAGATGCAGCAGTGCGTATGACACCTCGCCCGGCAGAGCCTTCTCGTTGATGCGGACGAAGAAGAAGCGGTTGTTCTTCTCGGCATAGGCATTGGTAACGACAATAGAGGAATCCTGCTGGCTCAATCGGAACTCCAGGTTTGTGCCCTTCTCGCCGAACCAGTCCTTGGCAATGAAGGTGCTGTCGTCCATCATGGTCAGTTCCACCTGCTGGTGCTGGGGCGAGTTACACAGTGTGCCCTGTGTCTGCACGCTCCATACGGGCGAGGCCTCGAACATGGTCATTACAGCCACTATGGCAACATACACCCAGTGGGCGATAATTCCTGCGCTGATACCGCCGAGGAAAGAACTCAGGAAAGCCTTGGGAACCAGGGGACGGTAGCCCAGAGAGTCCAGCGTGGCGGCATCGGTGCTCAAATAACCGCTCCAGCACATGCCCATGGCGGTACATACGGCTATGGCATTGCCGTCTATGATACCCTTGGCGGCAAACTCGGGGATAAGACCCAGGGCAGCACCCACGGCACCCAGGGCGGTGATGGGGAAGGCCACCAGTTCGGGGGCAGTGAAACCGAAGAGCCACTCAAAGACGAAACTTATCTTGCCTGCCAGCCATGGCAACAGCTGTGTGCCCTGGAAGGCACCACCGGTGTAAACGATAATCTCGTTGCCCATGTCGTCCACGCCCTCGGCGGTTCCGCCAAAGGTGAGCATCATCACCAGGGTACTGATAATGAGCACACCGGGAATAATGGCAAGGCCTATGGTAACGCCGTCCTTGCCACCATCGAGCATAGCATTCAGCACACGTACGAAAAGGCTGTCGTCGCTCTTCTTCTCGTTGCCGTCCTCGGAGAAACTAACATCGGGAAGGGCCTCGCCACCCTTGTAGTCGGTTATGGCCGTAGCATCCTCGTGCTTGTAGTTGGGGTACATCTTCAGGGTGAAGTACTGCATCAGTCGTGTTGCTACCACACAACCGCTGATGGCACCGAACAAGCCCACGAAGGGAGCCAGGAAATAGCCCTGGCCCACCATGAAGATGAGCACCAGCAGACCCATGCCGAAGGCTGTGCCGAAGTTTACCAGCGATACGTGCTGATACTTCTTGAAGTAGCGGGCAAAGCCCTTGTCCTGACTCAGGGCAATGATGGCAGGATTGTCGCTCAGGAAGGTGAGCACAGCCGCCAGCGAAGCCACACCGGGCATATTGAACACGGGGCGCATAATGGGGCGCAGGAGTCGCTGAAGCAGGTCCACCACACCGAACTCCACAAAAATCTTGCCCAGGGCACCAGTGATTACGCACATGCCCATCAGGTAGAACACGGTGTTCAGCAACAGGTCGTGCGCCGTGTGCATGATGGTGTTCAGCATGTTTGCCAATCCCATCACACTGGCCATATAGCCAAACAGTGCCACAATGATAATCAGGCATGGAATGCCATTAGGAATCTTTTTAAGCATATCTTTTATTTTAGTCTTATCTCAGCATAACAGATTGTCCTCGGAGTGGGGGGCAAGTTTTCCGTTTTCAGTTTTCCGTTTTTTCATCCACCCCCTCCCCCCTGCGGGGTACTCGCCCCTGTCTCAGGGGGAGAAAGTGGGTGATAGCGTTAGCTGCGGTATCTGACTGTCCCTCTGAGACAGGGGGACGAGGAGCGTAGCGACGGAGGGGGTGGATAGTTATTCACTTTTGACTTGACTTATCGTCGACCTTTGGTTCGTCGAGCCTGCTCACGCTCGGCAATTTAAGGCGAACGAGGTCCTTGGAAGATAGACTGGGATGTCAATCTGTGCCTCGCGAGGGTCGCAATCTCCATTGCTTGTAGGGACGCAGCTGCGTCCGCCCATATGCGACGAGGAGTTTGTTCTCTGTTCTCGGACGCTATAGTCCGCTTGGTTTATTGTTCCCGGACGCTACACGCAGCGTCCCTACTGTCATTCAACCTTATTCGCCTATGCTCATCAAGCTACGCAAGTCAACGTTAAACCTTCAACCTTCAACCTTCAACGTTCTCCTCTACCAGAGCGTCATCTTCTCCTTGTTTATCGCCCACTTCAGTCCCTTCAGCACGTCCAGGTTCACCTTGGCGCCAACGTTAAAGATAACCTGGTCATCAAGCATAGCTCCACCAGGATTTGTATTCACACCCCAACTATAGCCTCCTGCGGCAAATAGGCGTAGTATCTCGGGGTGCTTCTTGAAGGGTTCGTACTCTATGCCACCGCTCACGCCATGCATCTCGGTGCCGTTCATCACATACAGGTCAGCATCTGTGCCGGTGTTGTTCACATCGTAGTTATACTTAGCAAACACACGCACAGAACTATGTGGCTTTCCGCTCAGCTCGGCAATCACACTACAGTCTTCAAAGAAGAAGGCCTGACCACTGCTGGCACGGTTCACATAATCCAGTTCCAGCCACAGGCGCTGGGGGATGAAGTTGAACTTGTTGCCCAGGGCTATGTAGTTCATCCAACGACCCTTTGTGCACTGAAAGGCATTCACCGACCAGATGGTCTCCCACATGCCACATTTGCCATTCCACATCAGCGAGAGACCGTAGGTGTTGTTACTGCCTATCTCCTTGCGGAAGGGGCTGTTAGACACCTGGAAGGTCAGACGATGATTGTCATTAACCTTGTATGCCACGCTGGCTCCAAGCTGATAGCAAGCAATATGGTTCCAGTATTCGCTATTGTTGTTGTACAGGTCAATAGGCGGACGGTCGTATTCATAGCCACCGATTGCCACCACCTGCTTACCTGCAGAGACAGACCATTTCCCGTTAAAGGCATAGTTCATCTCCAACCAGTCCGTAGCGTCCCAGAAAGTGCTTTCGGGCACCCGGTTAAAACGCTGGCGCCATGAGATGCTAAGTCCCTTGTAGATTCTGGCATTCAAGCTCAGGTTGATAAACTCTCCCCTGAAACCTGTTGCATTGTCGTTCGTCTGACCGGCAAGGTTTACCATCTGCCATCCAAATCTGGTCTCGAAGGCAAACTTTGTCACCTCTGGTCCCTGATACTCCCTTTTCACCCTGGCCGAAGCAGATGCCGTCGGCTCCTCAGCATGTCCCATCATAGAACATGCACACAATAAATACAAAAATATAAATACCTTTTTCATAAAATCAAGTGCAAAGTTACGAAGATTAGAGCATTTGGGCAAAACAAAGGCAACACTTTTTTGCATTTACATTAAAACAATGTAACTTTGTAACATCAATTCGTTTATAGTTATAATCACAAACACACTACATCGTAGTTTATGAAGATACTTGTAACCGGAGCCAACGGCCAGTTAGGTTCCGAAATGCGCCTGCTTGCCAAGGACAGTGCAGACGAGTTCGTCTTTACCGACGTGAACCAGGTGGAGGGACAGGAAACCACCTATCTGGACATTACGGACCGTCAGGCGGTCATGGACATGGTGCAGGCACTTGGCATTGATGCCATCGTGAACTGTGCCGCATGGACCAATGTGGATGCCTGCGAGACAGACCCTGCACTTGCCGCCCTGGCACAGCGCCTCAATGCCGATGCACCCGAGAACCTCGCCCTTGCCATGAAGGCCGTGGGGGGACTGCTCGTACACATCTCCACCGACTACGTCTTTGGTACCGAGCCCTACAACACCCCCTGCCGCGAAGACCAGCAGGGTACACCCACTGGCGTGTACGGCCGTACCAAGAAGGAGGGCGAGGACCGCATCCTTGCCACCGGTTGCCAGCACGTCATCATACGCACGGCATGGCTCTATTCCGAGTTCGGCAAGAACTTCTGCCGCACCATGCTCCAGCTCACCGCCGAGCGTCCCACCCTCAATGTCGTCTACGACCAGTGCGGCACTCCCACCTATGCCCTGGACCTCGCCCGTGCCATCTGCACCATACTCCAGGACTACAACACCTCGCTCCCCGCTCCCCGCTCCCCGCTCCCCGCTCACAACTGTCCCCCTGAGACAGGGGGACGAGCGCAAAGCGCGGAGGGGGTGGATAATCCGCTCACCGCTCACCGCTCACCGCTCACTTCCCCCTTCTACCCCAAAACCGGCATCTACCACTACTCCAACCTCGGCGTCTGCTCCTGGTACGACTTCACCCAGATGATTCAGCACACCGCCAACACCCTCTCTGCCGAGCAGCGCCAGTGCAACATCCGTCCCTGCCTCAGCAGCCAGTACCCCTCGCCCGTAAAGCGCCCCTCCTACTCCGTCCTGGACAAGACCAAGATACAGGAAACCTTCGGCCTGGACATCCCCTACTGGACAGACTCCCTCAGACAATGCATCGCCAACCTGCTCCGAACGGAAAACTCTTAGGCTCCTCCTAGTTCTTCCTAGGTCCCTCTTAGGCCTTCCTAGGCCTTCCTAGGACCTCCTAGGTCTTCCTAAGCTTTCCCAGCCGCCCCCGTTTACCTTCTCCCCCTGAGACAGGAGCGCCCCCTCACCCCTCACCGTTAAACTTATAACCCTTAACCTATTAACCCTTTAACAAAATCCCACCAACCTCTGCCAACATGCAGAAACACCGCGCCAGCTCTTCTCCCCATAGAGGGGGAGATGCCTGAAAGGCAGAGGGGGTCTGTGGGTCCCCTCTAAATTATGGACCTCATACCTTCTTTCCAAGTTGACCACCGCAATCTCATGCCCGGTATCTACATCTCCCGTCAGGACACCATGGGCGAGCATACCATCACCACCTACGACATCCGCATGACCGCCCCCAACCAGGAGCCTTCCCTGCACATTGCCGCCATCCACACCATAGAGCACATCGTTGCCACCTTCCTGCGCAACGATCCCGAATGGAAGGACCGCATCGTCTACTGGGGCCCCATGGGCTGCCTCACCGGCAACTACCTCATCATGAAGGGAGAGTGGTCGTGCCACGAAGTGCGCACCCTCATGCTCCGTGCCTTCCAGTACGTTGTCGACTACACCGATGAAGTTCCCGGCACCACCGCCGCCACCTGTGGTAACTATCTCCTGCACGACCTCCCCATGGCCCAATGGGAAGCCAAGCGCTACATCCAGCGCCTCACCACCGACTTCCACCACGAGTACCCCGGCATAGAACGCCCCGAGGACGCCGGCGGAATGATGTTCCATGATGCATAAAACCTACAACAGAAAACCATGAAACCTAAAACAACATTCAATATGAAACAACATCTACTCAAAAACTCCTTCCTGCGAGGAGTCCTGTTCCTACTGCTATGCGCAGTTGGTTTGGGGAATGCGTGGGGCGAAGAGGTGACGGTGACCTTTGATGCAACAAAGCAGGGATATTCCAATCAACAGGTCATAAATAGCGCAACTATCACCAATGGCATTACAATAAGCTTTACCAAAGGCACGTCTTCTCCTGCATACTACACAAGTGGCACGGCTATCAGATGTTATGCCAAAGGCGGATTCACTATTACATCTACGATTGGCGACATAACCAAAATTGTATTTACTTATGGTAGTAGTGATGGTTCTAATGCAATAACTGTCGATGTTGGTTCATTTAATAAAAACACATGGACAGGACAAGCAAGTGCAATCATATTTTCTATTGGAGGAGCAAACGGTAACAGAAGAATCAAAACCATTACCGTAACCTATCAGACTTCAACCACACCAGATGCTCCAACACCAGAATTAGAGTCAATTGATTTTGAAGCAGCAGATGACATTGTATATTACGTAGGTGAAACTGTAACTGAAGAAGGTCTAACCGTTACGGCGAATTACACGAATGGAACAAACGCAGACGTTACCAAAGACGTTGAAAATTGGTCATTCACTCCAGGAACCATAAACTCAATTAACGACAATAGCATTAGTGTAGAATTTGGCTATGCAGGAAAGGCCTACAACACATACTCCTTCAATATTACTGTCAAATCCATTGCCAACACAGCAGAAAGCGCATATAGCGTAGCACAAGCATGTACCCTCATTGACGCAGGCAAAGGACTTTCCGAAGAAGTCTACGTGAAAGGTATTGTCTCACAGGTAGACAATTTCAATGACGAATACGGTTCAATTACATATTGGATTTCCGATGACGGCACCACGGCAGGACAGCAGTTCCAGTGCTATGGCGGTTTGGATATCGGCGGAGAGAAGTTCACCTCCATCAACGATTTGAAACTTGGCACAGTTGTTGTAGTAAAAGGTCTGTTGAAGAAATACAATGCCACCTACGAATTTGACAAGAACAATGTTCTAATTTCCAAGGATGAAAGCAATGCCAAAACCCTGTCTTCAATCGAAATTAGCGGAACGCCAGCAAAGACATCTTACTACATTGGCGATACCCCATCCGCAGATGGTCTAAAAGTAAACGCTGTTTATTCTGACGAGAGTACAACAGATGTTACTAATGATACAGAATGGACAGTCTCTCCTGAAACTATCACAGAAGGTACAACACAAGTTACTGCAACCGCATCATATAATGGTTTGACAGCCAGTCATACTTATAGCATAGTTGCAACCAGAGACCCAAAAATCACAGATTACACTAAACTTGAAGATGGCAAGAAGTATTATATTGGCGCTACACTTTCCAATGGGACTGACTATTATTTCTCTACCACATACACTAATATTGTTGAAGCCGTAAAGGGCGTGGCACAAACAGATAAAACCAAGGCGAACATCCTTACTGCAATTGCACACAGTTCAGAGAGTAATAAATGGGCTTTCCAATTTGAAAATGGTTATTATCTAAGTCTAAAAGATTCTAAAGATAATGGCATGGTTAAAATTACTGCCCAACCTACCTTTTGGGTATTATCAAATACCGCTAAGGGGGTTATCAATATGACAATTAATAGTTACTGTCTACAAAGGAATAACAGTTCTGGAACAACTAACTTCGGATCATATACTTCAGGACAAACCGACATATGGTTCTTGGAAGTTCCAACCTATGAGGTAGAGATATCCTCCGCCGGCCTCGCCACCTTCTGTCTGCCTTACAATGCTACTATCCCCGATGGATTGACCGCATATACTGCAACAGACAATGGTGAGAGCGTGAAACTGACGGCCAAGGAAGGCAGAAAGATTGCTGCTGGTGAAGGCGTGGTGCTGAAAGGCAACAAGGGCACATACACATTCGTTGCTGCAGAGGGAAACGTTAGCCCCACCGCAGGAAACCAGATGGTGGGTGTAACCGAAGATACCGAACTCACAGACGAAGACAATGCCTATATGCTGACACGCAAGAAGGATGACGGTTCCATTGCTTTCCGCCTACTGAAGACCAACTACACCCTGGAAGCCAACAGGGCTTACCTGAAAGTGGATGGTTCTGCAAATACCCGCGAACTCATCCCTGCCCTTTGGGATGACAATGCTACAGGCATAGACAACATTGCCAAAGACGAGGTAACCGCCACGGGGGCTATCTACAACCTGGCAGGACAGAAACTGATGCGTGCACAAAAGGGTATCAATATCATCAACGGCAAACTGGTGATAAAGTAACTCCTATACCTTATATATAATATATAGACTAACGACATGAAGAAGCAATATATCATCCCAGCGACAGAATGTATCCAAATGGAAACAATTCGCCTCGTCGCCAATTCTATAAACAAAGACAAGGATGGCATAACCGACCCCAACGGCTATGAGTTCCTTGGCAGAGAGGACAAGGAACCCAAGACTCCCAACCTGTGGGACAACGAGTGGTAAATAAAACTACAACCTCATACCATACATCCAACCTCATACCATACATTCAACGCCATGCAAAACTACCTGCCCAACGAAAGTCGCTACACCAACGGAATGCAATTCCGCAGATGTGGAAAGAGTGGAATACTGCTGCCCAGCGTAAGCCTGGGATGGTGGCACAACTTCGGTGCCGAAAACGATTACGACCATTGCCGAGAGATTGTGAGATATGCCTTTGACCATGGTATAACGCACATGGACCTGGCTAACAACTACGGTCCTCCTCCTGGGCATGCCGAGGAGATGATGGGACGGATGATGCAGGATGACCTGCGCCCGTACCGCGATGAACTGTTCATCGCTTCAAAGGCGGGGTACGTGATGTGGCCGGGACCCTATGGCAACTGGGGCTCGAGGAAGTCGCTGATGGCAAGCCTGGACCAAAGTCTGAAGCGCATGAAACTGGATTACGTGGACCTGTTCTATACTCACCGCTACGACCCGGAGACTCCTCTGGAGGAGACTCTGCAGGCGCTGGTGGACATAGTGCGACAGGGAAAGGCCTTATACGTGGGTATTTCCAGATGGCCCTTGCATGCGCTGAAGGTGGCAATAAAGTATCTGAGCGAGCGCGATGTGCCGCCTCTGATATACCAGGGTCGTCTGAACATGCTGGACAGGGCTCCGCTGGAGGAGGGCATCTTGGAGGAGTGCCATAACAATGGCCTGGGCTTTATCTCCTTCTCGCCCTTGGCACAGGGGTTGCTGACGGACCGCTATCTGCAGGGCAGCGTGCCACAGAACAGCCGCATGAGCCAGGGGCGCTTCCTGAAAGAGGAGATGCTGACACCCGAACTGCTGGCCTACCTGAACGAGCAGAATGCCATTGCGCAGGCAAAGGGACAGACGCTGGCAGAACATGCCTTGCGCTGGATCCTGGAGCAGAAGGGTGTTACCTCTGTGTTGGTGGGTGCAAGCAGCGTGGAACAGCTGAAGAAGAACATCAAGGCGGGATGTGAGTGAGAGGGATAAAAACGGGAGATTCACCTTAAAACTCTGAAAAAAAAATCTCTGCGTGAAAAACAAACGCTGGTTATCTTTATCTCACGCAAAGAACGCAGAGGACGCAGAACTTCCAAAGCCAACTACGCTACCGCTGGAGTAGTCGCTGGCTACGCGCGACAGAGGGCGCAAAGGCAAAACAGAAACGGAACCATCCACCCCCTCCGTCGCTACGCTCCTCGTCCCCCTGTCTCAGAGGGACAGTTGGTTACTACTGCGCGAACGCTATCACCCACTTTCTCCCCCTGAGACAGGTGGGAGTACCCCGCAGGGGGGAGGGGGTGGATAAAACTCTGCGCACTCTTGTCGTAACGAAGTTTGCGACCACTCCAGCGCAAGCGTGAAACACAAGAGGAAATAAAACTTTGCGCTCTTTGCGCGCTCTGCGTGAAAAACAAAACTATATTATCTTTATCTCACGCAAAGGACGCAGAGCACGCAGAACTTCCAAAGCAAACTACGCTGTCGCTGGAGTTAGTCGCTGGCTACACGCGACAGAGAACGCAAAGGCGAACTGTATGGCGTATACCCGTCGGTTGTAACTGACTCTCCCCCTGAGACAGGGGCGAGTACCCCGCAGGGGGGAGGGGGTGGATAAAACTCTCTGCGCTCTCTTGTCGTAACGAAGTTTGCGACCACTCAAGCGCAAGCGTGAAAAACAAAGGGGAAATAAAACTTTGCGCTCTTTGCGCGCTCTGCGTGAAAAACAAAACTATATTATCTTTATCTCACGCAAAGGACGCAGAGCACGCAGAACTTCCAAAGCAAACTACGCTGTCGCTGGAGTTAGTCGCTGGCTACGCGCGACAGGAGAACGCAGAGGGACAAAGTAAACGGAAAAGTGAAAACGGAAAACTTTGTAAAACGAAGTAAATAAGAAGAGGTGCAGGACCGGGGGATGGTGCTGCACCTCTTGGGTATAAAGGGAGTCGGAATAATCAGAGTAGTCGAATTTCTTTCAACGTTAAACGTGAAATGTGAAACTATTATCCACCCCCTCCGCTTCGCTCGTCCCCCTGTCTCAGGGGGACAGTTTAGAGAGGATGAACTATGCGCGATGAGCGGATGAGCGGTGAACGGTTTATCCACCCCCTCCCCATAGGGGGAGCAAGTGGGTGATGGTGTTTACTGTTGTAACCACTCCCTCCCATAGAGGGGAGGGCTGGGGAGGGGTCCATACTTCAACGTTCCAACAGGAACTGCTTGAAGGCTTGGAAGTCGTTGGGCATGGGGATGGATTGCTTCTGGCCCTGCATAAAGGCGGCAAGACGGACGGGGATTTCCACGTCGGTGTGACAGATGTCGTCCACTACCTGCTTGAACTTGGCAGGGTGCGCGGTTTCCAGGAAGAAGCCTACCTCGCCGGGGCGAAGACCGTCCTGCAGTGCCTGATAGCCGCATGCACCGTGGGGATCCAGCTGGTAGCCAGTCTCGCTGAGGCACTGGCGCATGGTGGAGGCAATCTGCTCGTCGGTGTATGTGGCACCAGAGATGTGCTCGGTGATGGCCTCGTGGCTATGGCCGTAGAGGTCCAGGATGCGGGCAAAGTTGCTGGGGTCACCCACGTCCATGGCATTGGCGATGGTGGCGGTAGAGGGACGGGGATTGTACTGTCCTATCTGCAGGTAGTTATAGAAGATGTCGTTGGCATTGTTAGCGGCAATGAAGCGGTCGATGGGCAATCCCATGCGACGGCCGAAGAGGGCGCTGCAGATGTTGCCAAAGTTGCCCGAGGGCACACAAGCCACCAGTTTTGGAGCCACGGCAGAGGGAGCAGCGTTTACGGCAATGCCCTGCTTCTTCATCTGTGCGTATGCCCAGAAGTAGTAGAAACTCTGGGGCAGGAAGCGTGCCACGTTGATGGAGTTGGCAGAGGTAAGTTTCATGTGCTGGTTGAGTTCCTCGTCCATGAAGGCGCTCTTTACCATTGCCTGACAATCGTCAAAGACACCGTCCACCTCTATGGCAGTGATGTTCTGACCCAGGGTGGTGAACTGGCACTCCTGGATGGGAGAAACCTTGCCCTTGGGATAGAGCACATAGACATGGATGCCGGGAACGCCAAGGAACCCGTTGGCCACGGCAGAACCGGTGTCGCCGGAGGTGGCAACAAGAACGTTTACAAGGCGGTCACCTCCCTGCTTCTTGTTGAAATATCCCAGCAGGCGGGCCATGAAGCGTGCGCCCACGTCCTTGAAGGCCAGTGTGGGGCCATGGAAGAGTTCCAGAGAGTAGATATTGTCCGTTACCTTTACGGCAGGAATGGGGAAAGACATGGTGTCGTAGACAATCTGGCGCAGGTCCTCGGCAGGGATGTCCTCGCCAAAGAAGCACTCTGCCACACGGAAGGAGATTTCCTGAAGCGTCATGTCCTGGATGTTGTCGAAGAACTCCTGTGGCAGGGGACGGATACTGGTGGGCATATAGAGTCCACGGTCGGCGGCAAGACCCTTGACAACTGCAGTCTCAAGGCTCTCGCGAGTGGCGGGGTTGTTGGTAGAATAGTATTGCATGATTATAATAATGTGTTAATGGTGAGGACCCACCCCAACCAGTCCGCGCGTCGCACTGGGGAGTGCTCCCCTCACGAGGCACAGAAGCACATTTAGTGCTTCTTCTGAAGACCACGTTCGCCCTGTGAGGGAGGGGGATGTTGGAGGGGTCGGAGGAATCGGAGTAATCGGAATTATCGGAGTAATCAGTTTTTCGATTTAATCCACCCCCTCCCCCCCTTGCGGGGTACTCACCCCTGTCTCAGGGGGAGAAAGTGGGTGATAGCGTTAACTGTTGTAATCACTCCCTCCCATACAGGGGAGGGTTGGGGAGGGGTTCCCGTTTAATTAATATATATCTGATGGTTGGGTTAATGATGGTTGCTCCTGCATGAAGGCGCGGATGAACTGGTCGCCCTCAAGAAAGCCGTAACTGCCCTGGCGTGCGGCATCCTCGTCGAAAGTTTCCACGGCATCGGGGATGATACCCGGGTACCAGATGGCAAAGGGAATGGGCTCGGCGGTATGCGTGCGCAAGTCGATGGGTGTGGGATGGTCAGGCAGAAAGGCTATGGAGAGAGGTTCCTCGAACATCTCTGCCGCCTGCATGATGGGAGCAAGGATGTACTTGTCTATATTCTCTATGCACTGGATTTTCAGTGCCAGGTCTCCATCGTGACCTGCCTCGTCGGCAGCCTCGACATGAAGGTAGACGAAGTCGTCGGTGCGCAGAGCCTCGAGTGCAGCATGCGCCTTGCCGGCGTAGTTGGTATCCCACAAGCCTGTGGCACCAAGCACGTCTATGGTGCGAAGTCCTGCATAGTGTCCTATGCCACGGATGAGGTCTACGGCCGTGATTACCGAGCCACGCTGTATCTGCGAAGCAAAGGTCTCGGTGAGTGGAACCATCTGAGGGCGGTATCCCCCACCCCACGGCCAGATGCTGCTGACGGGGTCCATGCCCTGCTCGGCACGCTGTGCGTTGAGGGGATGATATTTCAGGAGGACCTGACTCTTGTAGATGAGTTCGGTGAGCAATTGTGCCGTCTCCTCTGCCTCGGGAATCTCGGCACGGAGCATATACTCGCGCCAGGGCTTGCCGGGGATGTCGTGCGGAGGAGTGCAATGCAGATGCTTGTTGCCACCCTTGATGACAAGCAGGTGGCGGTACTGCACGCCGGTGTAGAAATGTACGCGGTCGTTGCCAAGTTCCTCCTGCAGGTACTTTATGAGTATGTCGGCATCCTCCGTCTCCAGACGGCCGCAGGAATGGTTGCGCAGGAGGTTGCCATCCAGGGATATGAGGTTGCAACGCAGGGCAAGGTCGTCGTCGGCCAGTTCCACACCTATGCTTGCCGCCTCCAAGGGGCCACGGCCCTCGTAGACAACATGCTGGTCGTAACCCAGGATGCTGCTATTGGCAACCTCGCTGCCCGGGTGGAAGCCATCGGCCACGGTGCGGAGAAGTCCGCATCGGCCCATGCGTGCCAGGCGGTCGGCATTGGG
>JAGBYI010000130.1 GCA_017628845.1 Bacteroidaceae bacterium | reverse complement strand
TTTGGACATTCCTGAGGAATAATAGTCACGAAGAATTAATAAGCGTTCTTCTTCACTGTAACGTTCGCCTTTCTTTCTCATACTGTTTACACATTTTATTAATTGTTATCAAATGTGTCTACCTATATCAGTATAAGACATCCCTGTTCGGACAGGTTATGGCTAACGGTTTTCTTCCTTGGTGAGCATTTGGCTGGGAACAAGGTTAAATTGTTCTAAATTTCCGTTAAAATGATAAAAACTGTTGTTGCGTATTGGACAATGCAAACACTTTTCGCTATCTTTGTGGCATGAAGAAAGTCAATTTGAACAATCCATTGCCCAAGGAACTGCATCTGGATTACCAAGACCAACATCTCGTATTGCTGGACAACGTACATGAGGTTTCCCAAACGCGAGAGACAGTCCTCAACGAGTCCTTCATAGTAATGATGGTAGAAGAGGGAGAAGCACAAGCCGTCATAGACAACAACAAGGTCACACTGGTCAAAGGAGACATCCTTATCTGTTCTCCCGGCATCTTCATGGAACGCGGAATGGTGGACATCAGTTATCGTTGTATCGTATTCATCATTTCCGCCAACCACATAGGGGAAATTCTCAAGGGAACACACATGAGCCTTTCCCACTACATGATCAGGAAGAAAGCGGATGTCCTGCATCTCACGCAGGAAGAGCAGGCAATAATACGCAAATACTACCAACTCATCTCCGCTTTGGGAAAACTGGACATTGACGAAGCCAGAACAGAGAGCGTCAATTTGACCCTGCGCTCCTTTGCTTATGCATTCGCCGGACTTTTTATAGGCCGGGGAGTGGCAGAAGACACACAGAGGCACACCTCCGCAGAATGCCTGTTCCGAAACTTCGTGCGCCTGCTCAATGAACATCCCGACGGACGTACCGTGCAGTTCTATGCCGACAAGCTGAACATTACTCCAAAATACTTCAACACCATCTGCAAGCAGGTTTCTGGCAAAACGGCAAGCACGCTTATCAATGAAGAACTGGTAAACAAGGCCAAGATGATGCTGAAGGACCCTGACCTTAGCATAAAGCAGGTTTCATCTATGCTGGGATTTGCCAACCAGTCGCACTTCGGTTCGTTTATCCGCAGGGCAACAGGCATCTCGCCACAGGCATTACGCCAGAGTCCAGATTTATGACCCATCCAACCCCGTTACACTAACCAACATTATATTCAAAAACAACATGAAGAAAACCTTTTTTCGCATACTGCTTGCCGTATCCGTTTTATGGACGGCAATCGGCAATTTCAGTTGCACAAACGAGTATGAAGACATGCTTCCAGGCGAAATGCGCCTTAAAGAAAACGACTACCGCAACGATGACGAGATTCACAACATAGAATACTCCACTGCCGACGGCACAGCCAACATGAGTGCTTTGGAAGTGCGTACAATATGGCATGCCGTGGTAATTGGCGCGGAAAAGAACCTTGAGTACGACGAGAACCAGGAAAAACGCATATACGGCAGCCCTGTCGAGGCAGAGGAATCCTTCTACAGATACCTGAAGGAAAACATGGCCACCGTGGCAGAAAAGTATCCCTACTCACATGCCGCCATAATCAAGGAATTGAAAAGAGCGGAAGTACACACATACGTACACTATGTCTGGTGCGCATATGCCAATGAATACATCAACTTGGAATTCAAGGCCACGCCCGAAAGCGCCGAAACCGCACCTCCGACGGAGTAATATCGGACAGTTGAAGCAAAAAAGACGACAAAAGCACTATTTCCACTTGCATTATTGAAAGAAAAGACCTACTTTTGTTCGGAAAATAAAATAATTCAAACGTATAACAACAGTATGATAGACGTTAAAGTTACCCTCGCCGATGCCGAGGAGAAGATGGAAGAGGCCGTAATGTACCTTGACGAGGCACTGGCACACATCCGCGCAGGCAAGGCAAACGTGAAGATTCTGGACGGCATCCGTGTGGACAGCTACGGCAGCCTTGTTCCCCTGAACAACGTGGCAAGTGTCAACACCCCCGATGCCCGCACCATCGCCATCAAGCCCTGGGACAAGAGCATGTTCCGTGCAATTGAGAAGGCCATCATGGACAGTGATGTAGGTATCACCCCCGACAACAATGGCGAGATTATCCGCCTGACCATTCCCCCTCTGACCGAGGAACGACGCAAGCAGCTCGTGAAGCAGTGCGGCAAGGAGTGCGAGCAGGCCAAGGTGAGTGTCCGCAATGCTCGCCGCGACACCAACGACAAGTTGAAGAAGGCCATCAAGGACGGTTTGTCCGAGGACTTGGAAAAGGATGCCGAGAACGACCTCCAGAAGATGCACGACAAGTACATCAAGAAGGTGGAGGAGCTTCTGGCCAACAAGGAAAAAGAAATCATGACTGTCTGATGCAGGGCATAGTCATAAAGAACACAGGAAGCTGGTACGTCGTCCGCCTGGACGATGGCCGGCTTTTTCAATGTAAGGTGAAGGGCAACTTCCGCCTCAAGGGCATACGGAGCACCAACCCCGTTGCCGTAGGCGACATCGTTCGCATTGTCCCCACAGAAGCCAATGCCGGACAGGTGGGCATGATAACAGAGATACTGGATCGCCGCAACTATATCATACGCAAGGCCTCCAACCTCTCCAAGCAGAGCCACATCATAGCGGCCAACGTGGATCAGGCAGCACTGGTGGTAACCTTGCGACATCCCGAGACAAGCACAACCTTCATTGACCGTTTCCTCGCCGGAGCCGAAGCATACCGTGTGCCGGTTATCATTATATTTAATAAGGTGGATCTGCTCGACGAGGAAGACCGCCACCTGCTTGAACTCTTCTTCCGCCTGTACGAGGGCATAGGGTATCCCTGTTATGGTGTCTCTGCCCTGAACGACGGAGCTGGCCTGTGCAGCGTGGACACCCTGCGCAAGGTTCTCCAAGGCAAGACCACTTTGTTCTCCGGCAACAGCGGTGTAGGCAAGAGCACACTGCTCAACGCCCTCATCCCTGGCCTGGATGTGAAGACGGCCGAGATATCGGATTCCCACGACACTGGTATGCACACTACCACCTTCTCCGAGATGTTCGACCTTCCCGTCCAGGATGGCGAACTCCCGGGACATATCATAGACACTCCCGGTATCAAGGGATTCGGTACCTTCGACATGGAACGTGAGGAAGTGGGGCACTATTTCCGCGAGATATTCCAGACATCCAAGGAATGCCGCTTCGGCAATTGTACGCACACTCACGAACCCGGATGTGCCGTACTTGCCGCACTCGAGGAACACCGCATTGCGCAAAGCCGCTACACCAGTTACCTGTCCATGCTTGAAGACAAGGACGAAGACAAGTACCGCGGAAAAATATGATGAGCGGTGAGCGGTGAGCAGTGAGCGGATGAACAGTGAGCGGATGAACGGTGAGCGGTGAGCGGTGAGCGGTGAACGGTGAGCGGCGAACGGTGAGCGATGAGCGGATGTAGGGCGAACGGGGTCCTTGGAATATTGCCTGAAACAACGTTCGACGCCCGAAGGGGCTGAAGTCAATGTCAATCTGTGCCTCGTGAGGGTTGCAATCCCCATTGCGACGTTGGGGAACTGCGTGCAGCGTCCGTATAGTTTCCAATTTGACTTAACGTCGACCTTTGGTTTAGCCCCTTCGAACGTCAACCTTTGGTTATTATTCACCTGCGGTTCATCAAGATGAACAGTCGCTAAAGTTCATCAAGCTAAAGCAGTCCGGTTTTACCTTTCCAATTTATTAAACACTAAACTCTAAACTCTAAACTCTAACCCCTAAAACCCAGTACAATATACTCCCTCCCATACAGGGGCGGGTTCGGGGAGGGGTCCCAACATTATGAAAACAGTTATCATAGGCAGCGGCCCTGCAGGATACACAGCCGCCATATATGCCAGCCGTAGCGGTTTGGAACCTGTTCTCTATGAAGGCAACCAGCCTGGCGGACAGTTGACACAAACCACAGAGATAGACAATTTCCCTGGTTACCCCGAGGGCACAACAGGCAACGAACTGATGGATGACCTCCGTGCACAGGCAGAACGTCTGGGCACAGACATACGCATGGGAACCATCACAGCCGTGGACTTCTCCATGGACGGAAGCAGCCCTCACCGCCTTACCATAGACGACGGTACAACCATTGAGGCCGACACCGTAATCATCTCCACTGGTGCTTCTGCCAAGTACCTCGGTTTGGACGACGAGAAAAAGTATCAGGGCATGGGTGTGAGTGCATGTGCCACCTGCGACGGATTCTTCTACCGCAAGAAGACGGTGGCCGTAGTGGGCGGAGGCGACACCGCATGCGAAGAAGCGCAGTATCTTGCCGGTTTGTGCAAGAAGGTGTACATGATTGTGCGTCGCGATGTGCTCCGTGCCTCCGAGGCCATGCAGAAGAAGGTCATGGAAACGGAGAACATTGAAATCCTATGGAACACACAGGTTCGCGGCCTGTATGGCGAAGACGGCGTAGAGGGAGCACACCTGTCTACAGGCGTGGATTTGCCCATTGACGGCCTGTTCCTTGCCATCGGTCATCATCCCAACAGCGATATCTTCCGTCCCGCACTTGAATGCGATGCCGAGGGCTACATCATCGTCAAGCATCCCACAACCGAAACCAACATCCCCGGTGTCTTTGCCTGTGGCGATGTTGCCGACCCCATCTATCGTCAGGCAATCTCTGCCGCCGGTAGCGGATGCCATGCCGCTATGGATGCCCGCAAGTATCTATCAGAGAAGTAAAGTTGCATACATATATAAGAAGAGGTGGCATCCTATGTTGTGGTGCCACCTCTTCTTATATATGCACTCAGCCAAAGTCGAACTCCAACTGAGCACTGCCCAACAGGTTGAACGTCATACGATGATAGGGCGTGGTGCCGTGCTGCCTGATTGCCGAACGATGCGATGGGGAGGGATAACCCTTGTTGGAATCCCACTTGTACTGCGGATACTCCTCATGAATCTGCATCATGTACTCGTCTCTATGCGTCTTTGCCAGGATGGATGCTGCCGCAATGCTCATGTACTTGGCATCGCCCTTGACAATCGTTGTGTACGGGGTGTCGCCATAGGGGTAGAAGCGGTTGCCGTCCACTATTATGTTCTCTGGTCTCAGTTCCAGTTTGTCCAATGCCCTTTGCATGGCGGTGATACTGGCACACAGGATGTTCAGTTTGTCTATTTCCTTATTGTCCACCGCCACCACCGCCCATGCCAAAGCCTCCTGCTCTATAATGCCACGCAGTGCGGCACGGCGCTTCTCGGTAAGTTGCTTGGAGTCGTTCAGGGCCTGTGCCAACGCCGAATTGCGCTCGCAAATGTCTAGCGGCAATATCACGGCAGCAGCATACACTGGTCCTGCCAGGCATCCACGGCCGGCCTCATCGCATCCCGCCTCCACGCAATCGGGCTTGAAATATGGTTCTAACATTGTTTTCGTTGTTTGTTGTATGTATGGAGTCGATAAAAACTATTCGAACGGAAATCGGGAAACTATCCACCCCCTCCGCTTCGCTCGTCCACCCTGTCTCAGGGGGACAAAGCAAACGGGAAACTCACTGCTCACCGTTAAACGCTCACCGCTCATAAGCAGGCAGGGTAACCTTGAACATAGGACTGTCCGTGTGCTCATGGTGTATTATGTCCACCATCTTGGCAACGACCTCGGGATGCTCTCCTGCCACATCCTTGTCCTCATGAATGTCCTTTGAGAGGTCGTAGAGATGCGGAGTGCCAGCCTTTACCACCAGTTTCCAGTCACCCATGCGCAGAGCCATCATGTTAGTCTCGTGGAATTCCCAGTAAAGAAACTCGTGCTTCTCCTGCTTATCATCGTTGCCAGTCAGCGTCTTGCAGAAAGAGATGCCGTCATATCGGCGCTCTTCTGTACTTGACTTTAGGCTATAGACATTGCCATTCAAACCGGCATAATCCAACAGGGTGGGCATCACGTCGTAGAATGCCAACTGATGGTCGTTTACCGAACCGGCAGGCACACCAGGTCCCTTGGCTATGAAGGGAACACGTATGCCGCCTTCGTGGGTCGAGCGCTTCGTGCCCTTCAACAAGCCGTCGCGATTGAACCATGAGGGGTCTGCACCGCCCTCCTCATGAGGTCCGTTGTCCGAGGTGAAGATTACCAGAGTATTCTCGTCGAAGCCCTTTTCCTTCAGTTTGTCGAAAATCTCACCTATCTGCTCATCCAGACGATTTACCATTGCGGCAAACTGGGCATGACGTGCATAGTTGCGATAGTACCACGAACCGAAGTTGCCGCCATAGGGACTGTCCTGCCCCTTGAAACGCTCGGTGTACTTTGCCACCAGGCTGTCGTTGGGCTGCCACAGTTCGGCATGTGGCAAGGTGTAGGTAAAGATGCCCATGAAGGGTTTCTCCTCCGTCTGGCGGTCAATCCATTCCAGAGCATACTGGTGGATGAGGTCGCTGGCATACTGTTCCCTGTTCTCATAGTCCTTGTCGCCCGATGCCACGTCCTTGTGGAGAATGTTCTGCTTCAGAGTATCCACCACCACATGGCGGTCGCCATACTTCTCGGGGTCATAGCGGTTCAGGAAGTTTGGATAGTAGGTATGCGCCTGGAACTGGCAGATGTAGCCATAGTAGCAGTCTATGCCACGCCTGTTGGGCAGAGAGGCACTGCTGCTCTCTGCGCTCTTGGAGGTATCGGAGTTGCCGTTGGCGTCCAGCAGGTAGGTATCGGGGTACTGCATGTTATAGTATCCTCCTGCCCACTTGCCGAACATACCCGTAGCATATCCTGCCTCCTTCATCAGCTCAGGGATTATCTTATGGTTCATCAGGTATGGTTCCTGGCCTATGATGCTATAGTCGGCATTGTTGCCAAAGGCATTCTGCGTCAAAGCCCTGTGCCAATACTCCCTGTTGCCACGAACATGGGTGTGTCCGGCATGCTGACCGGTCATGAACGAGGCACGCGATGGTGCACTGACTGGACTGCCGGCATATGCCTGTGTGAAGCGCATGCCCTGCTGAGCCATGCGGTCCAGGTTGGGAGTCTCTATCAGTTGCTGCCCATAGCAGCCAAGGTCGCCATAGCCCATATCATCGCACATGATGAAGATAATGTTAGGGCGCTTTGCTGGTACCGGTTTATCTTCCGCCTTGGGCATTGTGCCACTTGCCACAGCCATGACCGGCATCATTCCCAATGCCGTCATCAAAAATTCTCTAACCTTTGTCATAAGATATTTCTGGTAGGTTATGTAGATCAGTTATTCCGTACAAAAGTACCAATAATTATTCTTACTTGCAAACAAGCCGTGCAAAAACATTTTGGTGCCACAGAATAAACCTTGGATGCACTTCGTGAGGGTACAAAAAAGGTGGCACGCTTCACAGCGGACCACCTTAGATGAAACATTATTTACACTTATCTCAATTTCTGTCCCTTGAGATTATATCTCTGATTGTTCCTGATGATGACAATTTCTTCGTCCTGAAGGTATATGCCATCCCTGAACTCTGTACCCGCATCGGGCGAGGCTATTTTTGTGGCATTGTCGGTACCGCCATTCAGAGTGACGCCCGTCAATCCATAGAAGCATCCACCGTTCTCGGTTCCCTTATACAGTTTCAGTTCAATGGTCAGTCCGCCAGCAACGGGAGTAACCTTCTCCACATCAAAAGAAACGTATTTGGGAGCACCGTTTGCCACCATGATGCTCTCGTCGGATAGCATGGGCAGTTCCTCCATGCCGCCGTCCCTAGTGCTGTAACTGCACTGGAAGTTGCAATGGCGTGTCTCGGTGTATGCCTGCCAGAGACCTGCGGCATTGAGCGCTACATTGGAGAAGGTGAAATTGGAGAAGTACACATTATCCTCCAAACCGTTTACCTGCAACGTGAACGCTATGGGCTTATCTGCTGCGGTGGCATTGGTATTGACATTCACACACAGGATGCTGTCTGCCGCCGCCTGGTTGCCGGTTAGCCATGATGCTGCGCCACTGGCACTGATCTGGGCAGAAACGCCATCCACCTTCTGTCCCTGGGCATCGGTAACGGCTACCTCCGTATTGTCCAGCGATGTGCCACGGGAAAAAGAGAAATGCATGCTAACATCCGTTGGCAGGACATCGTCGTCATCTTCACCCTCGCCCTCGTCTTCACCGGCATTCTCGTCGGCATACTCGTGCAGGGTCCACAACGAACACTTGTTGTTCTGGGCTATAGGATTGTGTGTGGCCAGGCGCAAATTGTCCTCACCACCCTGATGATTGTTCAAATACTTGTTCTCTCCTATGGTAAAGTACACATACGCGTCGTTCTTGTCAATTTGGCCCAGAGTCCATGCCGACTTTGGCTCGGCATCGAAACTGATGTCTGTCTTGCCAGAGTTGGCATTTATGTACTTGCCAGAAACGGTGCTCTTGATATAGTATCCGCCATTTGATGCCGCCTCGAAGCGGAACTTGGTGCCCTTGGCGGTCTGGCCGTTGAGCACACCGTCGGTATCAGATATGAAACGGACAGAATGACCGTCGTTTGGCTGGCATTCCAGGGTGTAGAGATTACCTGTCTTTACCTCGGTTACCACCTCAGAACCGTCGTCCTCGGGCACCTCGGGCATAGTAACGTTGAACATGCTGCTTGCCGTGTGCTGCTGGTGGATGATCTCCAGCATCTGACGGAGCACCTTGGGATTCTGTGCCGCCACGTTGTTGTCCTCGTGGGGATCCTTGGAGAGGTCATACAGAGCAGGCACACCGCTCTTTGCCACCAGTTTCCAGTCGCCCATGCGCAGAGCCACCTGGTTGGTCTCGTGGAACTCCCAGTAGAGGAACTCATGCTTCTCCTGCTCGGCATCGTTGCCGGTAAGGGTGTCGTAGAACGAGATGCCGTCGTATCGGCGCTCATCTGTACTTGCCTCCAGACTGTATGCACTTCCGTTTGCTCCGGCATAGTCGAGCAGAGTGGGCATAACGTCGTAGAATGCCAGCTGATGGTCGTTGACCACACCGGCAGGCACACCGGGACCCTTGGCAATGAAGGGCACGCGCACGCCGCCTTCGTGTGTCTGACGCTTGGTACCCTGCAGACCGCCATTGCTATTGAACCATGTTGGGTCGGCACCGCCCTCGGTGTGAGGACCGTTGTCCGATGTGAAGATTACCAGAGTGTTGTCGGCAATACCCTTCTCCTCCAGCTTTTCAAAAATCTCGCCCACCTGTGCATCCAAACGGCTTATCATAGCGGCAAACTGGGCACGACGACTTGGAGCACGATAGTACCACGAGCCGAACTCGCCACCCCACTCGCCACCATCCTGGCCTTTGAATTTCTCCTTATACTTCTCTACCAGCGAGTCCTGTGGTTGCCACAGCTCGGCATGAGGCAGGGTGTAGGTAAAGATACCCAGGAAGGGGGCGTCCTTCTCTGCCTGGCGGTCAATCCACTCCAGTGCATACTGGTGTATGAGGTCGCTGGTGTACTGGCTGCGGTTCTCAAAGTCGCGATCGCCCGTAGCAACGGACTTGTGCTTTATGTTCTCCTCCAGCACATCCACCACCACATGCTTGTCGCCGTACTTCTCGGGGTCGTAGCGGTTCAGGAAGTTGGGATAGTAGGTATGAGCCTGGAACTGACAGATGTAGCCATAATAGCAGTCTATGCCACGCTTGTTGGGCAGGGAGGCACTGCTGCTCTGTCCGCTCTTGGAGGTGTCGGAGTTGCCGTTGGCATCCAGCAGGTAGGTGTTGGGATGGTCGGTGTTGTAGTAACCGCCTGCCCACTTGCCGAACATGCCAGTGTTGTAGCCGGCCTCCTTCATCACCTCGGGGATAATCTTATGGTTCATCAGGTAGGGTTCCTGACCTATGAGGCTGTAGTCGGCATTGTTGCCATACATGTTGGCCCTGGACGACGAGCGCCAGTACTCCCTGTTGCCACGCACATGGGTATGGCCGGTGTGCTGGCCTGTCATGAACGAGGCACGCGAAGGTGCACTCACCGGACTGCCGGCGTATGCCTGGGTGAAGCGCATGCCCTCTTGGGCCATACGGTCCAGGTTTGGAGTCTCTATGCGCTGCTGGCCATAGCAGCCGAGGTCGCCATAACCCATATCATCGCACATGATGAAGATGATGTTGGGACGGCGCTGCTGCTCCTCTGTTCCCTCTGTTGAAGGCGAGGCAGCATTGGCGGCAACAGGAAGCAAGCCCAGCGTTGCCATGATAATTTCTCTTACTCTTGTCATAAAGGTATCGTTTGTTGGTTAATTGCGATTTATCCGTACAAATATATCAATATTTCAACTAAAATACAAGCAGATGACGTAAAAACCACCGCGACATCACGTCGCAGTGGTTCTCAATAACAATTTGTTCACGTTAGTGAAATGAAAAAACATTTACTTTATATTCTTTACTTTTTCTCATGCAGGCTCCAATTTACCATCCCTGTTCCCACAGATTGGGGGTTACTGGCTTATCCTCACGTGAAAGGGCATCATCGCCGCTGTATCCACCATTGTCGTCCTTTCCTATGCTGCCAGTGCCATCATTGAAAGAGGCACTCATCAGGTTGGTATCATTCTCTATCTCCACCACAAAGGCTTCGGGTGCTATATATGCTTTCTTCATAATTTCCTGTCTATTGTGTTGTGGAACCCGTTAAAAACGACAGACAGGAAACAATGGTTATCAGCCTTTGCTTCTTCCTGCTAAACTACTTTGCACGTCAGCACGCTTTGGAAGAGTTCCACGGCGTGGCGTTTCTTTTCTATCGGAAGAGCTGGAGTACCCTTGAGAGGATATTCCATGTCCATGTACTCGTACTTATGTTCACCCATCACATGATACGGAAGGATGTCCACACGCTCTACGACGCTGTACTGGGCAATATAGCGGGCTGTGGCCAGAAGATGCTCGTCATCGTCGTTGATACCGGGGGTTACAACATGGCGAATCCATACAGGCTTGCCAATGCTTTGCAGATACTCCATCATCTGGTGTGGATGCGTGCGATTATGTGCAGTAAGGCGTGGATGCAGTTCATCGTCCACGGTCTTTACATCGAGCAAAACCAAATCGGTCACTTCAAGAAGACTGCGTACAGCGTCGTTGAAGATAACACCGCTGGTATCCAGAGCCGTATGTATGCCCTCCTTCTTGCATAAGCGGAAGTATTCTTCCACGAAGGCGGCCTGTACAAGGGGTTCGCCACCTGTGCAAGTAACGCCACCTGTCTTGATGAAGTTGCGATACTTTAGCGTCTCTTCCAGCAACTGCTCAGCTGTCCATTCGTATTTGACGGGAGCCTTGAAGTCCCATGTATCAGGGTTGTGACAGAAGAGGCAACGCATGGGACAGCCCTGCATGAAGGCAAGAAAACGTATACCTGGCCCGTCGACCGTGCCGAAGGATTCCAAGGAGTGGATACGACCGATGTTCATTTTGTTGTTTAGTGTTTAGAGAGTCGTTTCGGGCTTGTGTAGGTTTTACTTCATACCCCCTCCGGAACTTTGTTCCTCGTCCCCCTATCTTAAGGGGACAAAGTGGATGATTGCGTTCCTCATTGACTTTCTCTCCCTGAGACAGGGAGAGTACCCGAAGGGGGAGAGGGTGGATTAATCAGTTGCCAAAGCATGTGACTGCGCTACGATGTCAAACCGCTCACCGTCAACCAAAACACCCCTCACCTGCTGATGAGGAGAGGGATGTTTTCTTATACATTATATATATATATATATGTATTGCTTACAAGCTCTGGTTGATAGTACGGCTCAGCACGTCGAGCTGCTGCTCGCGGGTCAACTTCACGAAGTTAACGGCATAACCAGATACGCGGATGGTGAGCTGAGGATACTTCTCGGGGTGCTCCATGGCGTCAATGAGCAGTTCGCGGTCGAATACGTTCACATTGAGGTGCTGGCCACCGTCGGGAGTGAAGTAACCGTCCATCAGGTTAACGAGGTTCTGCTTCTGTGCCTCGCTGTCCTTGCCCAAAGATGCGGGAGTGATAGCGAAGGTATAGGAGATACCGTCCTTAGAGTGATGGAAGGGCAGCTTGGCAACAGATGCCAGGGCTGCTACAGCACCCTTGATGTCACGAGCGTTCATTGGGTTAGCACCGGGAGCGAAGGGAACACCAGCCTTGCGGCCGTCGGGTGTAGAACCTGTGTTGCGGCCGTAAACCACGTTAGAGGTAATGGTCAGCAAGCTCTGGGTGGGGATAGCGTCGCGATATGTACGGTGCTGACGCAGGTACTCCATGAACTTCTCAGTGATCATAACGGCAATCTGGTCGGTCTCGTCGTGGTTGTTGCCGAATGGGATGTACTCGCCCTCCTCAATCTGGTAGTCAACAGCCAGGCCGGTCTCGTCACGAATGATGCGGATCTTGCAGTTCTTCATTGCGGCGATAGAGTCGGTTACGATAGAGATACCAGCGATACCGGTAGCACGTGTGCGCTGAACGTCGCCATCATGCAGAGCCATCTCGAATGCCTCGTAGTCGTACTTGTCGTGCATGTAGTGGATGATCTTCAGTGCGTTCACGTAGGTCTTGGCCAGCCAGCGCATCATCTGCTCGAAGCGGGGCCAGAACTCCTCGTAGGTGAGGTAGTCGCCGGTGATGGGGCTGAAGCGGGGACCAATCTGGTGACCGCTAACCTCGTCGCGACCACCGTTGATGGCATAGAGCATACACTTTGCCAGGTTGGCACGTGCACCGAAGAACTGCATCTGCTTACCGATCTTCATGGGGCTTACGCAGCATGCGATACCATAGTCGTCGCCAAGTTCGGGACGCATCAGGTCGTCGTTCTCATACTGCAGGGCGCTGGTGTCGATACTTACCTTTGCGCAGTACAGCTTCCAGGGCTCGGGCAGACGCTCTGACCACAGGATAGTCAGGTTGGGTTCGGGAGAGGGACCCATGTTGTACAGGGTGTGAAGCAGACGGTAGTCTGTCTTTGTAACCATGCTGCGGCCGTCGATGCCCATACCGCCGATGCTGGCAGTTGCCCAGATGGGGTCGCCAGAGAACAGGTCGTTGTACTCGGGAGTACGCAGGAAGCGAACGATACGGAGTTTCATAACCATCTGGTCGATCATCTCCTGTGCCTCCTCCTCGGTGATGACACCGTTCTTCAGGTCGCGCTGGATGTAGATGTCAAGGAAGGCAGAGATACGGCCGATAGACATGGCAGCACCGTCCTGGTCCTTAACAGCACCCAGATAGCCGAAGTAGGTCCACTGGATAGCCTCACGAGCATTGGTAGCGGGCTTTGTTACGTCGAAGCCGTAAGAAGCACACATCTGCTCAAACTCCTTCAGTGCATTGATCTGGTCGGTAATCTCCTCGCGGCAACGTACGATCTCCTCGGTGAACTCCTGGATGTCGATACGCTTGTGGAAGCGCTTCTTCTCCTCAATCAGGTTGGTGGTACCGTAGAGGGCAACACGACGGTAGTCGCCGATGATACGGCCACGGCCATAAGCGTCGGGCAGACCGGTGATAATGTGAGCGTGACGTGCAGCCTTGATATCATCGTTGTAGGCGGCAAATACACCCTCGTTGTGAGTCTTGCGGTACTTGGTGAAGATTGCCTTTGTGGCGGGATCCAACTCGTAGCCGTAAGCCTTCAGCGAAGCCTCCACCATACGGATACCACCCTTGGGGAAGATACCGCGCTTGAGGGGAGCATCGGTCTGCAGACCAACGATAACCTCACTCTCCTTGTCAATATATCCAGCACCGTATGTGCTAACGCTCTGGGGCAACTTGGTCTCTGCATCGTAAACGCCCTTCTCGCGCTCTACCTCGAACATCTTTGAGAGGATGTCCCAAAGTTTCTTTGTCTTCTCACTGGG
>JAGBYI010000129.1 GCA_017628845.1 Bacteroidaceae bacterium | reverse complement strand
TGGTATAAGCTCACACCAGAGGTTGCCCTGAAGGCCGAGGATATGGTGATGATACTCAGGGGCAATGCCCTCAAGAGGATCGTATTTATATACATGACGAAGCGACTGCATGTGGCCTACCGCCTTAGGCTCCTTGCGGATGAGGTCCTGATAATAATCAAGATACACATAGCTGTTCGGTGACATGATCACGTCGTGACCTTCGGCCGAAGCCTTGATTCCTCCCGGAGTGCCTCTCCACGACATCACGACAGCCTGCTCAGGAAGTCCTGTCTCGACAATCTCGTCCCAGCCGATAACCGTCTTTCCCCTCTCGCGCAGGAAGGCCTCGATATGGCGCACCAGATAGCCCTGAAGTTCGTTCTTGTGCTGCATACCTTCCTCCTGCATCCTCTTCTGACAGTTCACGCATACCTCCCAGTCCTTCTTCACGGCCTCGTCGCCTCCGATATGGATATACTTATACGGGAAAAGCTCTATAACCTCCTCAAGGACAGTCTCAAGAAACTCGAAGGTGCCGTCATTTCCGACGCAGAGATCCCACGAGAACGGTCTTGGCTTTCCGTCCGGACCCACGCACGCAATCTCCGGATATGCACGGTTTACCTCCATGCTGTGACCCGGCATCTCGATCTCGGGAATGATGTCAATATGACGCTCAGCTGCATATGCAACAATCTCACGGATATCATCTTTTGTATAGAAGCCGCCATAAGCCTTCGGATCCTCGGCATTTGTGAAAGGATATCCGAGTCCTTCCCACTCGTGGTAAGTCTCGCCCACTCTCCATGCCACATGGTCGGTCAGATTCGGATATGCATCGATCTGGAGCCTCCAGCCTGCGGCATCTGTAAGGTGCAGATGCATCACGTTCATCTTCAGAAGGGCCAGAGCGTCTATCTGCTTCTTGACGAACTCCTTCCCCTTGAAGCTGCGGGACTCGTCGAGCATGATACCCCTATGCTGGAAACGCGGATAGTCGAAGATCGTACACTGCTGTACAGTCTCCGCCTGATCAAGAAGGCGGAGCATTTCTACGGTCTGACGACCTCTGAAGGCACCCTCCTTCGTAAGGGCATATATCTTTACACCTTTTTTACCTATTACAAGTTCATAAGCCTCCTCCTTGGCGAAGTCCGGCAGACCATCCACTTTGGTAGCAAAGGAAGCATCATTCAAATACACCTTTATATCCGAACCGTCTGGCTTTAAAGTATATACTCCCTGGCCAATAGTGAAGTCCACAGGTTCCGGGATAAGCTTTGAAGGCCCCGAATATGCTGATACTGAAACTATTGCAGTTAAAGCTGCTGCAACTGTGGTTAAAAATTTACGAATCATTGTATTTATCTGTCTTTTTCAATGCAAGATTACAAAGATAGGTAAAAAACACCACACCACAGCACAGCAGGAATAAAAAAGCGGCGGCTCCATAAAGGAACCGCCGCAAAATCTATATTTTATGTATCAGACGTTTCTGATTAGTTGAGCTGATAGAGTGAGATACCGATGTTCTGACCCATCACTGCGATGTATCTTACACCGTCGACTACAACTGTAGCACAGTCACCAAGACCATGACCTGCGTTTCCGCTACCGTTTACAGGAGCAGTGAAAAGACCTGTCTGAGCCTCGAGTGTGCCCTTGAAGTCAGCTGCACCGTTCACATCCTCGATGATATTGAGGGTAGCAGAAGCTCTGTCAACAGCCACCTTCACATAAGCGATATAGTCCTTGCCGTTGTGCTCGAAGAAGTTATATCCGAATGTCTGAGTGAGCTTAGGATCTGTTCCCCATGCTGAAGCCACATAGGCGTTACCTGCATCCTGGGTAAAGAAGCCGTTCACTGCATTTGTTGTAAGGAGAGCTGCAGCCGGGTTGCCTTCACCGTCGAAAGCTGTATCAGGATGGATAGTGCACTCACCAATATTGCTTGCACCTGCTACAGGCATAGCATAACGTCCTGTTGCATAAGCGAGCTCCGGTGTACCCCAAAGACCTGCCACACCATTCTCCATATTTACGCGGATAACTGTGTTTCCATCGTTGAAATCAAAGAAGAGGAGTTCACCCTTCTGATATGTTCCTCTAACAGTGAACTTGTCACCAAGACGACGTACACCTGAGTCAATCACGAAATAGTTAGGATCTGCATCGATACCGTTTGACCACACATAAACGATAAGCTTCTCAGTACCGTCACCGAGTGTGAGGTTTGAAGCCACGAGGACATCCTTTCCACCGTTTACTGCAGGATCTGTGTTAGGAAGCATTCTTACGCAAGTAACAGCGTGAGTACCATTGTCAAGGCCTGCAGGAGTGAAAGTCTTGACCTTAACATCCTTTGTCTGAGCAGGGTCAGCGATGCTGATAGCCTTGATAGCACCGTTTCCACCAGCTGCCTGAGCAACGTATACATACTCGCTGTCCATTGTCATGTTTCTGTCCTGTCCACCGCCGAATGGAACTGCTGCATTCCATACGAGAGTTGCAAACTCCTTG
>JAGBYI010000020.1 GCA_017628845.1 Bacteroidaceae bacterium | reverse complement strand
TTGAGGAACTCGTTGGAAGGCACATTATCAGGCACGATATAGCTGCCCTCTGCTTTGAGCATAGTAGGGAAGACGATGCAGTGGAAGACGATGTTGTCCTTGCCAATGAAATGGATGAGACGGGTAGAAGGGTCTTTCCACCAAGTCTCCCAAGAGCCAAACTGCTCGGGGTTGGCATCGCAGAGCTCTTTGGTGTTGGAGATATAACCGATAGGCGCATCGAACCATACATACAGCACTTTTCCTTCTGCACCCTCCACAGGCACAGGGATACCCCAGTCGAGGTCGCGGGTCACGGCGCGTGGGCGAAGACCGCCGTCGAGCCATGACTTGCATTGGCCATAGACATTAGGACGCCACTCTTTGTGCTCTTGGAGAATCCACTCCTCAAGCCATTGTTGGTATTGGTCGAGTGGGAGGTACCAGTGTTTGGTCTCCTTCTTGGTGAGTGGGTTGCCATTGATGGCGTTGTATGGGTTGATGAGTTCGTCTGGCGAAAGGGTGGCACCACACTTCTCGCATTGGTCGCCGTAAGCACCAGCTGCGTGGCAGCGTGGACATTCGCCACGGATATTGCGGTCGGTGAGGAACTCCTGTGTTTCAGGGTCATAGAACTGCTCGGAGGTCTGCTCAACAAACTTGCCGTCGTCGTAGAGTTTACGGAAAAAATCCGATGCCAGTTGGTGGTGGATCTTGCTGGTGGTACGAGAATACACATCAAACGAGATGCCGAAACCCTCGAAGGAGTCTTTGATGATGTTGTGGTAGCGGTCCACCACTTCTTGGGTGGTGATGCCCTCTTTGCGTGCGCGGATAGTAACAGGTACACCGTGCTCGTCGCTACCGCCTACGAAAAGGACATTCTCGCCTTTAAGGCGAAGGTAGCGGACATAGATGTCGGCTGGTACGTACACGCCCGCCAAGTGTCCGATATGCACTGGACCGTTGGCATAAGGAAGGGCTGTGGTTACAAGTGTTCGTTGGAATGAGTTCATATTGTTTGTTATTTATCTATTTACGAGTGAGCGATAGGCCTATTTTTTCTCATTGGTCTCCATGCCAAATGCTAAGGCAAGTTCTTGCTCCAATTCTTTTGGAGTAACAGGTCGTATTGTTTCGCCTTTGGCTATGGATATTGTACCTGTTTCTTCGGATACGACAATGGCGGTAGCATCGGTTTTTTCAGTTAATCCTAATGCAGCACGGTGGCGCAATCCGTAACGTTTGGGCAGGTCTGTTCGTTTAGAAACAGGTAGGATGCAGGCAGCTGCCCATACACGTCCATTGCGGATGATGAGTGCTCCATCGTGAAGAGGCGTGTTTTTGAAGAAAATGTTTTCCACCAGACGCATCGAGAGTGTCGCATCAATGATTTCGCCCGTGTCGGCAAAAGTCTTCAACTCTTGTTGATTGGTAATGACAATCAACGCTCCCGTTTTGCTTGCAGACATATGCTCGCAAGCGTTAGCAACTGCATCTATTTGCTTTTGCACATTTTGTTCGTGCTTGATTTTAGACCATCGTTCCTTGAAGTGCTCCACATTGAATCGTGCACCTATTCGGTAGAAGAAACTACGGATTTCCTCTTGAAAGATTACAATCAACGCAATTGCTCCCACACTAACAAATCGGTCGAACA
>JAGBYI010000128.1 GCA_017628845.1 Bacteroidaceae bacterium | reverse complement strand
CACTTGCAACACCAATTGCTCAGCGGCAGGTGCATCGCCAGCACGCAGTTTACATTCTGCCAACGTGTAATACACCTCTGCCCAACGGAACTCCACATCGTCGATGTCTTGGAAATCCTTGCCCTCGCTCTCAGGATAGATAGGATAACGCACCAAACGCACACCCGAGTTGGTTTGTCCCCAACGAGGCGACATCACTGGCTCCAATTCACGACCGATAGTCGTTGCACCAGGGAATTGACCCACTTGGTCCGCATAATATAGTTCCATACCATCGCGGTCAGCATCTGCCTTCAGCACCTCACCAGTGCCCCAAGCCGCTTTTTGCAAGCCGCGCAAGAAGATACCGTTGTAGTTACCATTATCCCATGTGTAGTTGCCTTTGCGGATATCCTTGTCGCTGAAGCGCTCATACACGGCGCCCAGGCGGTCGTTGTAAGGAGCATCCAGGAAGCATACTGCGCCCTCTGAATAGCCGTGAGTAGGGTTCACAGTACCCGAGTTGTCGTAGGATGGAGCTAGGCAGCAGCAGTTCCATGCCGACTGGGTAGAAGCAAAATTGAAGTACTCCGAATAGGTGTATGCCAAGAATGGCATATCGCGCATCCAGCCGGCGTTCAATTGGCCGTTCTCCATGGAGAAGGCCATCACCACCTCAGGGCAGGTGTTGTTTTCGATATGGTAAATATCGCGATAGTCGCTAGCCAACTGGTAGGTACCATACTTGCCGTCCAACAACTCTTGCGCCAATACGGCACACTCATCAAAGTGTGCTTTGCCAGTGAACACCTCACTGTTGAGCAACATACGCATCTTGATCATACGGTTAACAGCCTGGTTCATACGGTTGCGGGTAGCATGACTGCCATCTTCCTTAGGAAGATCTGCGTAGCAGGCATCCAGCTCGCTGCAAATGAAGTCGTATACCTTCTCGCAACCTTTTTGGAAGTCTTTGTCTGCTGAACCAGGTACCTCACCACCTTGCGCGGTGTACAATGGGATAGCACCACCCCACAGCTCGAAGCAGTTGTAGTACGCCCATGCACGCAAGGTGCGCACCTCTGCCACATAGGCATTGAGTTTCTCCTCTGTCATGCCCAGCGAAGCAGCATCCAGCCTTTCAAAGTCGCCCAACAGGGTGTTACACAAACCGATGGTGGACCAAGCGGTCTCCCATGTAGAGCGGATAATCTTAGACTCAGCAGTCCATGTATGGGTAGAGAGCACCGTCTTCTCGCCCTCGTCGTAGCCCCACAAGCCACCGTTCCATACACGCCAAGCGACTTGGTCGGCAGAAAACTCATTCAGGTACCAGAAATACTCCAAATAACTCATCGCTGCATTGCCATAGATGGCAGCCACAGCACCTTTCACCGATGCCTCGTTTTGATAATATACCGTAGCATCTATGCGGTCAAACACTTGCTCATTCATGTCGCACCCTACCAAAGCGAAAGCAAAGAATAGGATAATATATGTGATCTTTTTCATAGCATTAATGCAATTTTAATGTTACACCTAAACATAATTGGGTAGCGGTTGGATAAGCCGAAGAGGTATCCACACCAGGGGTGATACCATTCACCGCTACAATACTTGGGTCGTTGCCCGAATAGCCAGTGAAGGTAGCCACGTTCTTAGCCGTTACATAGAGACGCAAGCCGTCAACGACCTTGTTTTGCCATTGCCAGTTGTAGCCCAAGGTAATGTTATCCAACTTGAAATACGAACCGTCCTCCAAGAAATAGCTGGAGATAACACCACCGCCAGTCTTCACGTCTTTATCCTTGGTATAAGCGGTGCGCAGCACGTTGTCGGTACCACAACCTTGCAACCCCATACCATATTTGCGCATGTTGAAAATATCATAGTCAAACGCACCTGTGAAGAGAATAGAGAGGTCAAATCCCTTCCACGACAATTGGTTGCTCCAACTTAGGGTGTGCTTAGGTGCACCATTGCCGATATTACGTTTCCATGTAGCATCCGCTGAACCTACAGGTTGTTTGTTGCCCTCGTTGTCAAGAACCAGCATATTGCCATGTTCATCAATGCCAGCATATTCGTATCCATAGAACTGACCAATCTCGCCACCTTCCTCTACACGGAAGAAGTACTCCGAAGTACCTACGCCAGGTTTTTGGTACAAGTCCAAATATGCGGCTTGGTAAACCTCATTGGATAGTTTGGTCAGATATGTGCGACCGTATGCATAGTTCACGCCCATATTCCAATTGACTGCTTTACCGCTCAAGATATCGCCATTCAAACTTACCTCTACACCACGGTTAGTGGTGGTACCCACGTTCACCAAGATGGTAGGGTGTACGTATGGTGGTTGAGGAGCAGTGTATTGATACAGCAGGTCTGGCGAGCGACGGATATAGTATTCTACGCTACCACGCAGACGGTTCCATAGATTGAAGTCCACACCGATATTATAGGACTCTGACTTCTCCCAACTCAAGATAGGGTTGGCGTTAGACGATGGAGCATAACCCACAACCCATTCGCCGTCAATATAGTATTGATGACGAGTAGAATAGGTTGATAATGACTGATATGGGTCATTTGGTTCGCGACCTGTCACACCATATGAGAAACGAGGTTTCAAGCTCTTCAGCACGCTAGACGCTGGTTCCATGAACGATGCTGACATCATCTCCCATGCGATGCTGGCTGATGGGAAGTTACCCCAGCGGCTATTCACACCAAACTTAGTACTTGCCTCGCGGCGGATACTTGCGCTCACAAAGAGCATATCCTTCCAGTTGTAGTTCACACGACCGAAGAAACCGAAGAGCGATGATTGCGATTTACCAGTCCACATATTAGCCAAGCCCTCGCTGAGCCAACTACCTGAACCTAATGAGTGCCACAAGGTCTTATCGAAGGTGAAGTTGCGGTTCTCTGCGCCCACTTGCTCCCATGTGCGTTGCTCCCAAGAGGAACCTGCTACGAAGCGAAGGGTGTGGTCATCCATCTGGAAGTCATAATTGATAAGCCAATCCAAGTGGTGTACTTGGTTCTTTTGATAGTTAACATTAGCACGACCTTTATAGCCTCCCCAATAACTCTCGTTGGAGAGAGCAGAAGCATAGGTGTTAGACTTCAAATCATTATAGTCCAATGAATAGGTCACCGAGGTATTCAGGTTGTGATGCTCATCGCTATAGAGCTTGAGTTTTAATCCTGCATTAGCCATCAAATACATGCGCTGACCATTGCTGGTAGTTTCTTTGAGACGAGTCACAGGGTTCACCGCACCGGTCACACCTGTAGGTTGGTAGTAACTACCATCCTCGTTATAGACAGGCATCGTTGGGTTCATACCCAAAGCATTGTCCACTTGACCATTGTCGCCCCATTG
>JAGBYI010000127.1 GCA_017628845.1 Bacteroidaceae bacterium | reverse complement strand
GAGAGCGCATTGTGGGACCGAAGCTCACGAGGTCCATATTGGGATACAGGGCACCGATGATGCTGCACTCAAGACCAGCATGGCACACCTCCACCTTGGCATCCTCGTTGAAGCACTGCTTGTACACATCCACCATCTTTGCCACGATGGGAGAGTCAAAGTTGGGCTGCCAGCTGCCATACTGACCACCGAACTCTACCTTCATACCCACCATGCCGAAGGTGCATACCATCATCTCCTGCAGGAACTCCAGCTGTGTGTCGCAGCTGCTTCGTGCCAGGATAAGGATCTCGGCATTGCCCTCGCCAATGTTGATGATAGCAAGGTTGCTGCTGGTCTCCACCACTGTGGGGATGCTGGGGATGAAGCGAAGGACACCATTGTGGCATGCCATGATGGCGCTGACAAGATTGTCCTGAATCTCCTCGGGAACCTGCTTTGCGGGCAGTTCCACCTGCTCCATGCTTACCTCTATGCTGTGCTCCACGCCACGGTACTCGTCCACAAACTGCTTCTGGCAGAAGTCGCAGAGTTCCTTCAGGTCGTCCACGTTCTCCTTGGGCAGGGTGAGCACTGCCTCGGCAGTACGGGGGATAGCATTGCGCATGTTGCCGCCGTGCCATGAAGCCAGACGAGCCTCATCGTCCAGAATAGCCTGACGCACAATGCGAGCCAGCAACTTGTTGGCATTGCCGCGGCCTTCGTTGATTTCCAAACCGGAGTGACCGCCACGCAGACCAGCCACACTAACCTTTACGGCAACGTCGTCGGCATCGGTATCAACCTCCTGATACTTCATTGTAGCAGTGATGTTCACACCACCGGCACTACCGATAACAAACTCGCCCATGTTCTCGTTGTCGATATTCAGCAGGATGTCGCCCTTCAGGGTGTCGGCGCTCAGGTGGTTAACACCGTACATGCAGGTCTCCTCGTCGGCAGTGATAAGTGCTTCCAATGGTCCGTGCTCTATGTCCTTTGACTCGAATACAGCCATGATGGCAGCCACACCGATACCGTCATCGGCACCCAGTGTAGTGCCCTTTGCCTTGAGCCACTCACCGTCTACCCATGTCTGGATGGGGTCGGTCTCGAAGTTATGTGTGCTCTCGTCGGTCTTCTGTGGCACCATGTCCATGTGGGCCTGCATCACAGCAGTACGGCAATTCTCCTTGCCGGGAGTGGCAGGCTTGCGCATAACAATGTTCTCGGCATTGTCCTTGAATGCCTCTATACCACGCTCGGCAGCCCACTGCAGCAGGAATTCCTGTACCTTCTGCAAATGTCCGCTTGGACGAGGCACTTGTGTAAGCAGATGGAAGTTCTGCCAAATCTCTCTTGGGTTAAGGTCGTTGATAGTCATAATATTTGGTTTTAGGTTTTGGTTTTGGGGAGGGGTGGGGCTAGGAAGGCCTAGGAGGAGCTAGGAAGTCCTAGGGGGGGGGCTAGGGGGTCCTTTCCGCTTTCTTCATTCTCGTCATTGCCAGGGCTGCAAGGGCATAGAGGCCGAGGACCACGGTGAGCATGGTCTGAAGGGTGTGCACTATGAGGGCAAAGACGGCGGCATCATTGTCCTGCACGCCATAGAGCACAAGAGCTGTTTTTACCACGAAGTGCCAGGGGCCTGCGCCGTTTGGTGTGGGAACCAACACGGCAAAGCAGCCCACGACAAAGGCCACGAGAGCAGCCACGGGGCCGAGGCCGGCAGTGTACTCAAAGCAATAGAATGCTATGTAGAAGTGCAGGTAGTAACTGAGCCAGATGCCTACACTATAGAGCAGGAAGAGCCAGGGGTTCTGCAACCGTGCCACACTGGTCATGCCCTCCACGAGTTTGGCAAACTTGGCCTTGGTACGGGAGAAGAGTTTCAGTTTCTTCATAAGCAACACCATCAGCACGCATGCCGCCACGGCACACAGGGCGGTAACCCAATAACCGGTTTCAGAGAAACGCCCGAGGGAACCACGGAGGTCAAGCCCCGTCTCCTCAAAGAAGTCCAGAAAGACGGGTATCTGCGTGAGCATGGTCGCCATGGAGAAGAGGAACACCATGCTCATATCTACCACGCGCTCGCTCACTACGGAGCCGACAAGGCGTGTGAAGCTGATGTCCTCGTACTTGGAGAGCACGCCACACCTGAGCACCTCTCCCACACGGGGAATGGCCAGGGAAGAGGCATAGCTGAGGAAGATACTGTTGCAGCAGGTAGAGAGACGGGGATTCTCGCCCATAGGCTTGAGCACCACCCTCCAGCGCAAAGCTCTGAACAGCTGTGCCGATATGCCAAAGGGCATGCTCAGGAGCATCCACCACCAGTTCATGCCTCCCTCCAGGGCTGCCCACACGGCACCCCAATCCACGCCGCTGTACATCCAATGCAGAATAACACCGGCCAAAAGCAGAGGCAATCCTATTCTAAGTATGTATTTTAAGGTTGTCTTCACAAAGGTATATCAAAATCAATTTTCAGAGCCTTCGGGCAATTTCACGGGGATTCCCTTGGTACATTTGCCAAATCTCCGTATCTTCGTATGCAAATTTACAAAAAAATACCATATATGGCCCTCGTTAAGCCGAAAAAGTTTCTCGGGCAACATTTTTTGACAGACCTGAGCATAGCACGCCGCATAGCAGACACAGTGGACGCATGTCCCGACCTTCCAGTTCTGGAGGTTGGCCCCGGCATGGGTGTGATGACGCAATACCTGATGCAGAAGCCACGACCGCTGAAGGTGGTGGAACTGGACTCGGAGAGTGTGGATTACCTCAGGCGCACATATCCCGACTTTGAGGACAACATCATTGCCGACGACTTCCTGAAGATGCACCTGGACCGCACCTTCCAGGGCGGGCCGTTTGTGCTCACTGGCAACTATCCCTACAATATCTCCTCGCAGATATTCTTCAAGATGCTGGACTACAAGGACTACATCCCCTGCTGCACGGGCATGATACAGAAGGAGGTGGCCGAACGCCTGGCAGCCAAGCCTGGGACAAAGGCCTTCGGCATCATCACGGTGCTCATACAGCTGTGGTACGATGTGGAGTATCTGTTCACCGTACCACCAGGCGTGTTCAACCCGCCACCCAAGGTTCACTCCGCAGTAATACGCATGACACGCAACGGTGTCACCGACCCCGGCTGCGATGTATCCCTGCTCACACGCATAGTGAAGCAGAGCTTCCAGCAAAGGCGCAAGATGCTGCGCGGTTCGCTGAAGGGGCTGATACCTGCCGAACATCCCTTCGGAGCCATGCGTCCGGAGCAACTTTCCGTAGAGCAATTCATACTGCTGACCAATGACATAGCAATACACATGGCAGATACCAAGAAGTAACTTAATGAAAGTAATATTCACAATAGTCCTATTGCTGATGACAATAGGACTTATCGCTTGCGGCATCCTGCTATGGAGGCGACGCAAAGAAACTGGCGACTATTCCCGCCACATTCAGGCAATATTCAGTTGGATGTCTGCCCTGACTACCTTCGTATTTATTTTCCGCACCTGGAACGAGAGCTTAGTTGTTGACGCAACCCTTTTTGAACCTGAGCATACCTTTGTGCCACTGCTCATGCAGATGACCTTCTTCCTGTATCCTCTCGAGGTTATCCGGCCGTCAATCAGCAAAGTC
>JAGBYI010000126.1 GCA_017628845.1 Bacteroidaceae bacterium | reverse complement strand
ACTCTGCATATACTTACATCGCCCAGCAAGTGGCGTTCGGCGCACGTGTGCCTGGCTCTGACGAACATGCCGCTTGTGGAGATTGGCTTGTACGTAAACTGGCGCAGTTTGGTGCGCAGGTACACAATCAGTATGGTACTATGACCAATTATGCAGGTGAATCACAAGCTCTGCGCAATATCGTTGCTTACTTCGAGGGGACGACTCCAAATACCATTCTGCTCTGTGCACACTGGGATTCACGCCCTTGGAGCGATGAGGAAGAGCACTATGATGATCGTTTTACCCCTGTGCTTGGTGCCAATGATGGTGCAAGTGGTGTGGGCGTGATACTTGAGATTATTCGTCAGCTATCCATCCTCAAAGCACAAGGTGAGGCTATTCCTTCTATCCAAATCGTCTTCTTCGATGGTGAAGATATGGGCACTCCTAACCACTATACAGGAACGCAGCGCGAACACACTTGGTGCCTTGGCAGCCAATACTGGGCAAAAGAGCACAAACAATCAACTGTCAACTGTCAACTGTCAACTGTCAACTGCCAATACGGTATTCTTCTTGATATGGTGGGCGACCCTTCAGCCACTTTCCCACGCGAGTATTTCTCACAACAGTTTGCTGGCAGTTATGTTGAGCAATTATGGCGCACTGCTTCTAGACTAGGCTACAGCCGCTATTTTGTCAACCAATCCACCTATTACCCCATTACCGACGATCACTACTATGTCAGTACTATCGCAGGTATTCCATGCGTGGATATCATTGATTACAAGCCGAATACAGAGACGGGATTTGCCGAGTGGTGGCATACTCGTCAAGATAATATGCAAAATATCAACAAACAAACCTTACAGGCAGTCGGAGAGACTGTATTAACAACGATATGCTCGAAATAAAGAATCTACACGCCACTATTGCTGGCAAAGAAATACTTAAGGGGCTTAACCTCACCGTCAAAGAGGGCGAGGTACATGCTATCATGGGTCCCAATGGCGCAGGCAAATCTACCCTATCTAATGTGCTGACGGGTCATCCTGCCTATACTGTCACAGCGGGCGAAGTCTTCTTCCGTGGCAAGAACCTCCTAACCATGTCGCCTGAGGAACGTGCGCGCGAAGGCATGTTCCTATCTTTCCAATATCCAGTGGAGATACCAGGTGTATCAATGGTCAATTTCATGCGTACTGCTGTCAATGAGAAGCGCAAGCACGAGGGCAAACCTGCCCTCTCTGCCACCGATTTCCTCAAGCTCATGCGCGAAAAGAAAGCGCTTGTTGGTATGGACAATCGCCTTACCAAACGCTCTGTTAATGAGGGTTTTTCGGGAGGTGAGAAGAAACGCAATGAGATCTTCCAAATGGCAATGCTTGAACCCTGCCTCTCCATTCTTGACGAAACAGATTCTGGCTTGGATATTGATGCGCTGCGTATCGTGGCAGAAGGTGTTAATGCACTCAAAACGCCTCACACAGCATCGATTGTCATCACCCACTATCAACGTCTCCTCGATTACATTGTACCTGATTTCGTACATGTCTTAGCGGACGGCAAGATTGTTCGTACAGGCGGCAAAGAACTTGCACTCGAGCTCGAAGACAAAGGCTACGCCTTTCTTAATGAACAACCTTGAACCATCTTGAACAATGTTGAACGAAATCATCCTACATCCTGGCGAACATCGTGAGATCATCTTGCTCAACGAGCCTGATACCAATTGGCATATCATTCAAGAGGCTGGTTCTACCCTCTTGCTCCATGTGATAGCATTGCCTCATCCCAACGATGAAGCCCAATGGCATACTTCAATCACTGTAGAACATAAGGCAACAGGTTGTAAGACAGAGATGTATGGTCTTGCTCTTCTGCACTCACAGCAGCAACATCATCTCACCACACGCGTGCTTCATAATGTAGGCGGGGGCTATTCATCGCAACTCTTCAAGTTTGT
>JAGBYI010000019.1 GCA_017628845.1 Bacteroidaceae bacterium | reverse complement strand
GTGAGCGGTTATACTGAAGGGACGCTGCGTGCAGCGTCCGCAGGATTATCGGTTGACTGATTGAACTGTGTTGAGATATTGGGCGGACGCTGCACGCAGCGTCCCTACTTTGTAAGCAGTTTTCCGTTGTTTTGTCCCCCTGAGACAGGGGGCGAAGAGGGTCTTTAGAAGAATGACTGGGATGTCATTCTGTGCCCTCTGAGGGGAGCACTGCCCAGTGCGACGCTGGACCCGAATGGAGCGTAGCAACGGAGGGGGTGGATAGTTTTCCGATTTACTCGAACGCGCCCATCTTAAGCATGTTCACCTCGTCCTGGGTGAGGAAACGCCAGTCGCCACGCTTCACGTTCTTCTTGGTAAGACCGGCAAAGTAGACACGGTCCAGTTTCACCACCTTGTAGCCAAGGTGTTCGAAGATACGGCGCACGATACGGTTGCGACCGCTATGTATCTCAATGCCCACCTGCTTCTTGTCCACGGGATCGGCATAGTCAATGGCATCGGCATGTATCTCGCCATCCTCCAGCATTATGCCCTCAGCAATCTGACGAAGGTCTGCAGCGGTAACGTTCTTGTCGCAATATACGTGGTAAATCTTCTTCTTGAGATACTGGGGGTGTGTCAGTTTGGTAGCCAGATCACCGTCGTTGGTGAACAGGAGCACACCAGTAGTGGTGCGGTCCAGACGACCTACGGGATAGATACGCTCGCGGCAAGCATTCTTCACCAGGTCCATAACGGTCTTGCGGTTCTGGGGATCATCGCTGGTGGTAACATAGTCCTTGGGCTTGTTCAGGAGCAGATAGACCTTCTTCTCCATGTTGATAGTCTGATCGTGGAACATGACCTCGTCGCTACGCTTCACCTTGGTTCCGAGCTCGGTAACAACCACACCATTCACCTTTACCACACCTGCCTGAATGAAGGTATCTGCCTCGCGACGGCTGCATACACCGGCATTGGCGAGATAGCGGTTCAGACGTACGGGTTCGTCTGGATCGTAGTGTTTCTCCTTGTACTCTATCTGCTTCTTCATGCTGTACTTGGCATGAGGATTGTAGCCCTGAGTACGCTTCTTGTAGCCACCGGGACGGTTCTCATAACCACCCTCGCGGTTATAGGGGCGTGCCTGATAGCCACCTTCACGCTGCTGATAGCCGCCTTCACGATTATAGGGGCGCTGCTGGTAACCGCCTTCACGGCGCTGATAACCGCCTTCGCGGTTGGCAGGACGGCCCTGATAGCCACCCTCGCGGTTGTAGGGGCGCTGCTGATAGCCACCCTCGCGGCTGCCTCTGTTATCCCTCTGATAACCTCCCTCGCGCTGACGGTATCCACCCTCACGGTTGTAACCGTCGTTGGAGCGAAACTCTCTTCTCTCTCTCTGATAACCGCCACCATTGCGGTTGAATGAAGGACGATGGGGACGATCACCGCCACCATTTCCCTCGCTGGCAAACTGCTTGCGCCAGCTCTCGTCTTCTGTAGCCATAGTTTAATTGGAACTTAACTGTGTTTTTCTCTTTTGTTATTATCTTATAGATGATATAGAAACGATAGATACTATAGATGCTATAGATGCTATAGATGCTATAAGAATATATCACACACCGGTATAGGTGTGAGGTGTAATCTTGCGCAACTCGTCCTTCACAGACTCGCTGACGTCCAGTCCTTCGATAAAGTCCTTGATGGTAGACTCATTGATACCTGCACCTGTGCGGGTGAGAGCCTTCAGTGCCTCGTAAGGATTGGGGTAAGCCTCGCGGCGCAGAATGGTCTGTATAGCCTCGGCGCATACTGCCCAGCATCCGTCCAAGTCGCGGTTGATGGCGTCCTGATTGAGCAGGAGCTTGCCCAGACCCTTCAGGGTGCTCTGTACGCTGATGAGCATGTGACCCATGGGCACACCTACGTTGCGCAGAACGGTAGAGTCGGTAAGGTCGCGCTGCAAGCGGCTGATGGGCAACTTCTGTGCCAAGTGAGACAGGATGGCATTTGCCACGCCAAGGTTGCCCTCGGAATTCTCGAAGTCGATGGGGTTCACCTTGTGGGGCATAGCGCTGGAACCAACCTCGCCTGCCTTTACCTTCTGACGGAAGTACTCCATGGAGACATACTGCCAGAAGTCGCGGTCCAGGTCGATGATGATAGTGTTGATGCGCTTCATGGCATCGAACACGCCTGCCAAGCAGTCGTAGTTGGAAATCTGTGTGGTCCATTCCTCACGCTCCAAACCAAGTTTCTCGCTAACGAAACGGTTGCCGAAAGCACGCCAGTCATACTGGGGGTATGCCACGTTGTGAGCATTGTAGTTGCCGGTGGCACCGCCAAACTTAGCAGTCATGGGCTGTGCCTTCAGTGCTGTCAACTGGCGCTCCTGACGGTAAACAAACACCATCACCTCCTTGCCCATACGGGTGGGAGATGCAGGCTGGCCGTGGGTCTTGGCAAGCATGGGAATATCCTTCCACTCCTCGGCATAGGTGCGCAACTGCGCTATCAACTGCTCTATCTGGGGATAATACACCTCTTCCAGAGCCTCCTTGATGCTGAGGGGTACACTGGTATTG
>JAGBYI010000125.1 GCA_017628845.1 Bacteroidaceae bacterium | reverse complement strand
CTTTACGCTCCCGATAGCGGATATTCCCGGTCAGGAGCTTGATGGCGTACTTGCGCGTGTAGTTGAGCGTCTCGCATACCTCGTCGAGGATGCGGGATCGCTTTGCCTTCCCGGACTTGGCGTATGCGCGGCGTTTTTCGCTGATATATTCGAATGTTGACTTTCTAGACATATTGCACATGTCCCAATTTTACAATGGTGCACAGTATTTGACGAACGGGCCACTCTTGGAATGCCTCATTCTCTTAATCGGGTGCACACTATTCTAACGAATCGCGCCCTGAAAAAGGTGAATTGCAAGAGAGACGGAACAGTACATTAGCGACCCAGAAGAAACGACTCATTGGCTGATTTTCCTTTCAGTGATGCTCTTGGGATGGAGTTGATGAAGTTTTGCAGTTCCTTGATGCGGTTGCGTGAGACGAGGTTGAACTTGGTTCCTTTCGGGAAGAATCGCCTGATGTGTCGGTTGACATTCTCGACTGATCCTTTTTCCCATGCCGCATAGGCGTGGGTATAGTAAAACTTCAGGAATCGGTTGGTCCGCCGTAGGGCCTTGCGTATCTCTTCATGGTTAGCGAACTCCCCGCCGTTGTCAGTCGTGATCGAGCGCACCGCCCCAAGGCTGCCTTTACGCACGAGTCGTTTGATGGCTGCGACGATTTCGTTCTGCGAGACCGTATTGATCTTCTCGATGAGCGAGTAGCGGGTCTTGCGCTCCGTGAGGACGAGCAGCCCGCCTCTCCCGCCTCGCGCGGAGACGACGGTATCCATTTCCCAGTGTCCAAACCGTGTTCTCTCGTCCACTGCCTTAGATCGAAATTCGATGGAAAGTCTGCTCGGATTCCTGTATGACCGCCGCGGTTTCTCCCGGGGCTTTCGCCGCGTCTTCGGGTGGTAGGGCGTTTGGCCGTGGCAGATGCCAATGTCGCCGTGTTCGATATGGTTGTAGATTGTTCTTGTGTGCGGCATTTCGAATCCTTCCGCGACCATGATCTCCCGCGCGTGGTTTGGGGAGTGTCCGCCTTTGAGTATGAGTTCCTGGAGACGAATCGCCATGCGGTTGGTGACTTTCATCGGGCACCCCTTGTTTCTGTTGCCATCGTCCACAGAGTCCTGCGCCTTGTGCTCCGAATACTCCCAGATTGTCCGGCCTGCAAAGCAGGTGGGGTTGTTGCATCTCCCTCGGTTGATTTCGCGGCTGAACGTGGACTTCGCAAGTCCCAGCTCCTTGGCGAGTTGGTTCTGGGACTTGCGTTTTCCCGGGGGAAGCCGGAGGTTGGCATTGTAGATGAGGGCGATAGTTTCTCGCTGGTCGAATCTTAGGTGATGACCTCTGACGTGATGTATGGTACAATTATTCGACATCTGGGTTCGTGTTTTTTGCCTTTTTGTGTGTGGTAACTGCATTGTAGCAAAACCGCGGCCCAGATTTTTTGCGTCGTCGCCCCCTAGGGGGCGGTGTGGAGGTCTGCCGTTCTTCCCGATCATCCCCTTGGGTTTTTCCTTCTTCTCCTTGTGCCTGGTCCACTTGGGTACTCCGTCATAGAAAAGTGTTCCATTAGATATTACACTTTCCAAAAAATGCCGGGTAGTACTTTTTGCCGCACGGAAGGTGAAAAAAGTGCTATAATATATTGCAGGTGTTAAGCGTTCAGCGTTTTGATTGGCTCAAAAGGGATTCAGGTAGACGAGCCTACAAAAGGGTGAATGCTCAAAAGATATGAAAGGAAAAAGACAGAACCGATTAAAACTTTTATACCGATCATAGTACCAAAAATGGTCGGCTTTTCCACTTGGTTAGTTATTAGCGGTTAGCAGTTAGTCGTTAGTGACGCTAAACTCTAAACTAACCAAGG
>JAGBYI010000124.1 GCA_017628845.1 Bacteroidaceae bacterium | reverse complement strand
CCACATCGAAGTAGGAGTCGCAAGACACGGCACCGAGCGCAAGCACAACGAATGTTGATAATGTATATATTAATTTTTTCATCTTTTTATATATTTTCGTCCCTACCCGGGACGGCTTCGAAAACTTAAGTTTTCTCGCTGGTTAGAAGTTGATGTTCAATCCGAGACTTACGTTACGTGTGATAGGGTATCTTGCACCTGTAGCTGTCTCGAGCTCAGGATCCCAAAGCTTGAACTCCGAGAAGGTGAGGAGGTTGGTTCCTGCCACATAGAGGCGGAGAGCCTGGATTCCTGCCTGCTTTGTCCATTTCTTAGGGAATGTATATCCGATCTCGGCATTCTTAAGACGGAGGAAGCTCATGTCACGTGTCCAGTAGTCAGAAGTCTGGACGTTGTTGTTGGAGCGTGTTGTTCCAAGTCTTGGATATGGAGCATTCGGATTCGGATTGCTTACTGTCCAATGGTTTCTTGCTACATCCTGGAACACCTGTCCTGTGAGCTGAGGTGACGATGAAGCACCGTAGAGGTTCGAACCACCGATCTGACGGGTCACGTTGCCGACTCCGCTGAAGAACACCGACACATCGACGCCCTTGTAACCGAGGCTTACACCAAAACCGTAGTTGATCTCAGGGATAGCTGTGTAACCGATAGCAACCATATCATACTGGTCAACCTGGCCGTCACCGTTGATATCCTTATACTTGATGTCTCCCGGCTGAACGTCACCGAATGTCTGGGTAGGCCAGTTGTCGATATCCTCCTGGCTCTCGAAGAGACCGCATGAAATCAGACCCTTTCTCTGGTTGTAGGCGAATCCTACGTTGCTGAGGTACTCCTCGACAGGCGTAGGCTGGTCATCGTAGATGAGGCGGTTACGGTTGAATGTAAAGTTTCCTCTTGCTGAAACGTTGAATCCGTTGGCAAAAGTGTGGTCATATTCTACCGACATATCGAAACCTCGGTTGAGCATCTCTCCGATATTCACGTACTGGTCCTTCTGAAGACCGATCGCCGAAGGAGTCGACTGACGCATGAGGAAGATGCCGTCACGGTAGTCGCGGAAGAGGTCAGCCTGGATGGTGAGGTCATTGAAGAGACCGAGCTCGATACCGACGTTGCTCTTTGTAGCCTGCTCCCACTCTACCTCCGAGTTACCCATTTCAGCAGTTGTGATACCGCCTACTGTAGTGTAACCTGTTGCAGATGAGTTTGGAATTGTACCCCAAGCTGCACCTGTTGCAGAAGTGTTGATGGTTGTGTTGTATGCGAAACGACGGCTACCACCGATCTGATCGTTACCTACAGAACCATAAGAAGCCTTGATCTTGAGGAGGTTGATCACGTCAGATACGCCTTCCCACCATGGCTCGTTGCTGATCATGTAACCGACAGCGACAGCCGGGAAGAAACCGAAGCGGTGACCTGGAGCGAAGTTCTCCGATCCGTTGTAACCCATGTTGAACTCGAAGAAGTAGCGGTCCTTATATGAGTATGTAGCACGTGCTGCTACACCCATCGACTTATAAGGGAAAGCCGCGATGTACGAACCTGGGTGTGTGTGAGAGAGAGAACGCATGCTGTAGAGGACCATTGCGCTAACGCGATGTGCATAAGCGAACTGACGCTCATAGTTTACCGAACCCTCGAAGTTGATGTAGCGTGTACCGCTGTGTGATGTTCCGAGAGTGATGTAACCTGCATAGTCATCGATAACCTCATACTGGAGATTGCCGGCATCATCTCTTCCGATCGCTCTGAAAGTCTTAGGAAGGATGCTGCGGTTAAGGGTATTGCTGTTGGTTGCGTCGAAAGAGAATGCAACACGTGCAGTAAGACCTTCAGTCACGAATTCAGAGAAGTCCTGGGTGAGGGACACTGTAGACTGCGCCACGTTGCTGCTCGCATTCGAATAACCCTGCTCGTTGAGGAGGTTGTAAGGGTTAGGGGTTCCCTTGATCGAAGCGAGGGTTCCGTCAGAGTACTTGAGCGGAATCGCCGTAGGGGTCATAGTCATTGTCTGGGTAAGAAGGGCGTCAAGACCTGCAGCCGGTGAGTTCTTCACTGTGAACTGAGTAGACACGTTCATACCGAGCACTGTAGACTTGGTGAGGTTGATGTCCACGTTTGTACGGAAGTTGAACCTCTGGTAGCTCATCTGCGCGTCATAACGGTCGTTTGCCGCTGTATTGAGGATACCGTCCTCAAGATAGTATGAACCGCCGACATAATAGCGTACGTTCTTTGTACCTCCTGACACACCGATGTTTGCCTTGGTGGTCATAGCCTGGTTCTTGAATGTCTCATTCACCCAGTCTACCGAAGGATAGAGGTCAGGGTCGGCACCTGGAAGTCCCATTGCCGTAGCAAGATACTGCTCCTTTGCGAAATCATTGAAGATTGCATCCTGGCCGCTGTTGATGTACATGTTGTTGAGGAAGTCGATGAACTCGCCTGTGCCCGCCATTTCCGGGAGTCTTACAGGAGAAGTGAGACCGGTCTCCACCTTCACGCTCAGCTGTGGCTTGGACTCGGCACCGCGACGGGTCGTGATGAGCACGATACCGTTCGCACCACGCACACCATAAAGCGCTGTAGCTGACGCATCCTTGAGGATTGAGAGCGAAGCGATATCCTCTGTGTCCACCATATCCATGCTACGCTCCACGCCGTCCACGAGGATGAGAGGAGTCGAGTTGGCACCGAAGGTACTCACACCACGGATCCAGAAATCAGCGGAAGCACCAGGCTCACCGGTCTTCTGGATAGCTACCACACCGGCAAGCTTACCTGCAAGGCTGGTAGAGAGGTTACCCTGTGACTGTGCGAGCACGCCCATGTCAACGGTACTGATGGATCCGATTACGGATGCCTTTCTCTGTGTACCGTATGCCACCTTCACGACTCCTTCGAGTTCGTTCTCAGCCGGTACAAGCTTGATTGTGATCTTTGTCTGGTCGCCGACCTTCGCCTCCTCATCCAGATATCCGAGGAAGGATGCGACGAGCACATCTGAAGGAGAAACGCTGATGTTGAAGCGGCCCTGATCATCGGTCATGGCACCTCTTGTCTCTCCCTTTACTACAACGTAAGCACCGGCGATTCCCGAATCAGTCTCGTCCAGGATGACACCGGATACGTTTCTGTCCTGCGCAAAGGCCGAAACCACCGCGCAAGCGGACACCAGGCAGAGTACAAGCACCCTTCTGAGTCCGTTCATACGTTCTGTTAGCATCATAATAAGGTTAGTTTGTTTATATTTTTTACTTGAATTTTCTACAGTGAAGCAATTCCTACGAGCACTGTGCCCTGAATATCATCCACTACCGACACATGGACATCTTCTCCCAGCCCCTGCCTTACCTCATCTTCCATCAAGTCGAAGGATCTTGCGATCTGACCTGCGAAAAGAAGGTTGTTGACACCGAGTTCATCGATCAGGTCCTTCGCTCCGGCAACATAATGTCTGCCTGCGCGGCGGAATGCCTCAAGCGCCTTCTCATCTCCCTGACGCGCCTTGTCTGCCATTTCCTTGACATCCTCTCTCTCAGAAAGGAATCCTCCAAGTTCCTTATAGAAACGCAGGATTGCACGTCTGGACACATAGTCCTCCAGTATTCCTGTCCCATAAGGCTTGTTCCAGAGGTTCCTTGCTGGAGAACCGGCCTCTGACTGCATTACAATGCCGTCCACGGCATATGAAAAGCCCAGTCCGGTTCCTAGCGTAGACATCGCTGTCACTCCTTTCCTCAGCTCCGGACGGAGAGTCAAGGCTCCAGTCAATGCACCATTTACATCGTGGGCAAACGCCAGACGTATGCCAGCGCCTATGACATCACCCAAGATGTCGCGGAAAGAACGTCCATATACAGAAGCAAATTTATGCTTCATCAGGAAGATACCCTCCTTGTAGTTGAAAGGTCCCGGCATGACGACACACACTGCTTCAATATCAAAGCCTGCCTGTGCAGCCCTCATCATCTGACCGGATACAGCCTCGCGGAAAGAATTCTCAATCTGCTCTGCCGTGCCTTCAGATGAAATGGGCGTGCTGTCGAAAGTCCCCTCGACAGCGCCCTGAGAGGCAATGCCAAGGGATGACTTGACGAACGTTCCTCCAACATCAAGAAGAATTATGCGACTATTTTTCGTCATTCTCGAATCCTTCGCGGAGAGTTGTCTTGTGGATGCTGATAGGCTCCTTGCCGAGGTTCTCGACAACATACTTGCCCATATCTGCAGGAACGCACACGATGTCCATGAAGTCCATATCGTAATAGCGCTCAGGGTGCTCTACGCTGCGTACGCGAGCCCTGTCACCGTCAACAAGAGTGAGGACGTGGAACTTCTCGTTCCTTGTATCCTGCTCGCACATCTTCTCGAACTCGAGGCGGCGAAGCGAGATGTACATCTGTGGGTTCTCACCGAGGATATACTCCTTCCAACCCTCTCCCTCTGCATCGAGACGAGGCTTCTGCACGATGTAGTCCTTGTTTTCAGGGTCGTGGATAGCTGAATATCTTCTCTCCTGGTTCACAACCTCCTCGCCAAGCTTGGTGTGGATAGGACGCTGCTTGCCGTCGAAGTCCAGACGAAGGTAGTCATACATCTTATATGTATATGAACCGATAGTGAGCGAACCGATCTCGAGGATCACCTGGTTTCTACCGCTCGAGTGGATCGTTCCGGCAGGAAGCATGACCTGAAGACCAGGAACAGACGGCTCGTAGCTTACGTACTTCTCATAGTCGCAAGGGATCTTCTTTGTGTCGGCATCCTCGATCTCCTTGAAGAACTGAGGGATGTCAGCGTCATCGCGGAATCCGATGTATGTCTTCGCATCCTGACCTGTCACGACCACATAGTAGCTCTCGTCCTGACGACCGAACTCGTTGTAGTTCTCTACATTGTACTTTCCGCCTGAGTGGCACTGGATGGACATGTTACCGGTAGAGTGGTAAGAGTCATCCCAGTTGAAACGGATAGGGAAATATCCCTGGTATTTGGCAACTGCCTTCTCACCCATGAGGTTCACTCCCTCCTTGTGTACGAATGAGCAGTAGTTGATGTCGAGCATCTCCTTTCCTGCCTCGACAAGGACGCTGACCTCCATAGGGATGAAGTCGAACACCCAAGCGGCATTCTTCATCTCCTCAGGGAGATTGCGGTATTTCTTCATATATGAACCGCCCCATACTCCCTCAAGGTAGCAAGGCTTTGCACGGAACGGATACTTCACGAGCTCCGAGCAGATGTCAGCGAATGACTCGAAAGGCATCATCTGGAGCTTCTTAGGATCATTGTCAAGGAAATAGAAGTCCAGGACATTGTTCTTCCAGAGGTCCTTTCTGAGCTGTACCGCGCACTCGAAGTCGCAGTAGTAGCAACGGCGGATGATGCGGTTGATGATACCTGGGCGCTCCTTGCCGAGGTTTGCGTACTCTCCACCTCTGATACGGAGCATGGTCTTCATCGGAGTGATATCGAACCAGCACTTCACATCATACATGTCGCGGAACTCAGGAATCATACAGCCGTAACCTGCCACGACTGTAAGTTTGCCCGGAGCCTTCATCGCAGGCACCGCAGCCTTGAAGTCAGCTACCTTAGCATCGTCAAAGAGACCGATGTAACCACCATGATAAAGCTTGCCGAAGAGGAGTGTCGGGTCGATCTTGGTATCCCAGATAAGGAGCGGATCGATCATGTCATCGATCTCCTTGCCAGGCTTGAGGACCGCCTTTACTGAATCCACTGCCTCGAACTCGAAACCGTTGATGACGCACTCGCGTGCAAGGAGGTTAAGGAAGAGATTCCAGTTTGCGGTTGTGTATCCGTCGATTCCGACGATCACACCCTCTGCCTTGATTCTATCTGCGAGGTTTGCAACAAATTTCTTTGCGACATTAGGAGTTCCTCCTGTCACGATCGAATCGATTGTCTTTTCTGAAAGTTTCGGTCTGTTGATCGGCTTCGGATCATCAAACGGAAACGGGTTGTACATAAAACTCATTGTCTTATTCCTTTATATATATTACACTACTACTTTATATTATAGAACTCGAATCCCATGATTTCGGCAAAGTCCTCGAGCTCCTTGCGCCAGTCACCGTCTACGATCGCATAGTGCTGTGTCGCTCCGATGCGCAGAACCTGCTCCCAAAGTTCCTTCACAGGCACTACAGGCTTGAAGATGGTGTGGCTGTATGTTGCAAGAAGATGCTTCTTGTCACTCTGCGGAGTGTCCTTCTCAGAAAGGCTCTCTGCAAGGAAGGTGATCAGCTTATATTTGCCATCCTCCTCATAAAGACCGGCAACGGTCTTCATTCCCGGACTGAAGCGGTACCATGCGAACGGTGCTCCTGCATATTTCCAGTGGGTCTTTGCGAAGCGCACGTCACGTGAGATGATCACGTTCTCCTGCCACTGAGGATCGTTATGGTCGTTCGGACCTGCGTGACCGCCGGCAAATGTTCCGAAATCATCCTCGATGTGGAAAGGCTCCACGAAGTTCACGTTCCTTCCTGTCATGAGCTTGAGGACGTATGTGATGATACCAGCTCCGATGTCAGCCTCTGGCACGAGCACGCTCACGTTCTCGTTGAACCACTGAGGATAGAAACCTGCACGGCAACCGGCTGTGCGGAATGTCGCCTGATCGATATCGTTATAAACATAACAGTCGATGTCGTTCTTCTGAGCGAGCTTCTTGATACCGAGGGTAGCCTTCACGCAGCCGATGAACTTGTCATACTCGACATCATCCATCATCCTGTACCTGCCTGTAAGCTCGTCAGCATACTCCTTAACCTCCTCCTCGGTAAGGTTGTCGATCTCCGTACCGTAGTCACTGTACGGAAGATAGTGGATCTCCGGACCGATCTTGGTAAAGAGGTCATAGTTGTCGATGTATGTGCTCCACATTGCCTCGTTCATGTTGGCCATCAGACCTACATTCGAGTGACGGAGGATAGCGCGGGTCCTTGCGGCATTTGCATAGACCTTGAGCTGCTCTGTAACCTGCTCGCGTGTGCCCATAATGGTCTTGACATTCTTGCGAGGGACTCTCTTCACGCTACCTGATGCCTCAAGCGAGCCGACGAGGGTTCCTGCGCAGAGGTAGTCGACGAAATCATCCTCGTCAAGAGTGGTCTCGAAGGTCATCTTCGGCTTTGCAACATTACAGAAGATGATCGGAATCTCAGGACAGTCGCGAAGGAAACGGATCCATGCGAAATCCTCGCTCCATGAAAGGAATTCAGCGTAGATGAAGTCGACCTTCTCGGCATAGAAAAGGTCCATAGCCTTCTGCGCATCTTCCCTTTCATAGGTGATTCCCGGATACACAACGTCAAGGAAGTCCATCGTTGCGAGGATTTCCTTGACTGCCTTTTCCTTTCTCTCTCCGTAAGTGCCTCTCTGAGGACCGGAAAGATTCTTGAATCTTGGTGAAGCTATCAGCAATATACCTGCCTTAGGCTTCCTTGCTTTCAATTCAGCTTTCATTATAGTGTTTTATTAATTTTATCGTAATCCTTCTGGTAGTGGGTCCTGCTGATGATGAGCATGAGGACTCCACAGACGATCCACACCGCTCCAAGGACAGGGAATGTCGCCGAAAGGCTACCCATGCTGTCCTTCATGGCTCCCAGAATCACCGGCGCGAGGGCTCCCACAGCAAAACCTGTAGTAATTAATGCACTCGAGCATGAGGCATGGAGTCTTGAAGGTGTCACATCATATAATACTGTGTAGATGTTTGCATCGAAGAATGCCCTGAAGAATCCCCATCCGGCAAAGCAGAGGTAGATGCCCCAAAGGGCCATGTCCGCTCCTACGAAGAAGAGGAATGCGGCACCGAGAATCAGACCGATTCCCTGGATCACCATACGCACCTTGCGGTCGCGAATTGCAATCTTGTCCGAAAGCGTTCCAGCCAGAAGAACACCGGCGAATGCAGCCAGATATGTCCAGAACATGGAGTTGAAGCCTGCAGCGGCCTGGGTCTGACCGAACTCCTCCTGAAGGAATG
>JAGBYI010000123.1 GCA_017628845.1 Bacteroidaceae bacterium | reverse complement strand
TCATGCAAATGCGTTTCCAACACATCACCCTCGTTCACCTCGCTCTGAGAACGAACCATTTTGCCATTTACCATAGTCAAACTATATCCCATTTTGAATATCCGCTCTGGCGAATGCAGCTCTATGGTTTTCATCCACAAGTCTAACTTACCTCGTTCACGAACAGCCTTTCCGCGTACTGCATTGAAGATTTGTTGCTCGTATAATAACAAGCGGTTTTTCTCTCGAGAGACAGCATTCTGTGTGGCACGTTGCAAACGCAACATTAAGCTACCTACTCTATCAACTTGTTCCGCCACGCGTTCTATCAACCATTCTGCTGCTGCAGTAGGAGTCTTAACACTCGTATGCACCACCATATCTACCACACTCACATCACGTGTATGACCTATTCCAGCAATAATCGGCAGTGGAAACTGCGCACAGTGGCTAGCCAAATTATAATCATCAAAGCAACTCATATCTGTGCTGGCACCGCCACCACGAATAATGACCACTACATCCCATTCCTCTTCTAGTGCGGCAATCGAGTTAAGCGCTTGAACAACACTTCGAGCAGCAGTATCTCCCTGGACTACAGCAGGATACAGCTGTACATGGAATTTAAATCCAAAACGATTATGCTTCAACTGATCGCAGAAGTCACCATACCCCGCAGCATCTGCTGAAGAGATTACAGCCACTCGCCGAGGCAGAGAAGGAATTTGTAATGCTTTTTGTAGATCCATCACGCCATCTTCTGTGAGTTGTTGGATAGTTGCTTGGCGTTGCTTGGCAAGGTCGCCCAACGTATAGGTGGGATCAATATTCCATACATTCAAACTCAATCCATACACCGCATGATATTCCACACTGACCTCTAACATAACCTGCAATCCAGTATGCAATGATTGCCCCGTCTCTTGCAGAAAATATGCTGATAATAAATGATACACATTGCTCCAACAAGTAGCTCGCACCTTAGCCGCAAGAATACCATTCTCTGCTTTTTCAACCAATTCCATATAACAATGCCCACGCACACTCATAGAGGCGATTTCCGCGCACACCCAATAGCGATTAGGTAAATTGTTCTCTACGATCTCCTGAATCCAATCGCACAACTCCTTCAAACTATACTTTTCCATCAGTTTTTATGCTATTTTTGCTGTTATTCAAACGATTAGTTCAACTCTCAAAACTACTATTAAGCAGATGATTACCCCTATTATCCACCACCAATGTACTTTTCCGCCTCTCATCATTAATAATCCACAGATAATTGCTCCATAGAGCCCTATTACCCCCCACTCTGACAAATGCATATGGGTGGTGGAATATGGCAGACTTTCGATCCATTGCACAGCTTGATTGAGGATCCATGTACACCACTTGGTAGCCCAACCTAGCCACTCACCAACTGCGCACCACGACATTGCAAGCGTAGAGAATCCCAATGACAAGAGTATTCCAGCCATAGGGACTACTATCAAGTTAGTTAAAGCAAAATAGTTGCTAGTTTGTCCAAAATAGTGCAAGGTCAGGGGCATTGTACCTAATTGTGCAGCCAATGAAACAATCAACAATCCACTAACAGATTGCCACACTCGTCCCTTCGACACGACTGCTTGCTGCATGCTGCTTCCAAATAACATAATACCTGCCACGGCAGCAAAACTCAGTTGAAAACTCACACTCCACAACGCCAATGGATTGACTATCAAGATCACCACTGCAGCAGCCAACAACGGATTCCACCTTGAAGTTTGCTGTTCGAGCAAACTGCTCAATGCCCAAAACGTGAGCATCAAAGCGCTTCGCATTACAGAGGGGCTAAGTCCTGTGAGAAAAGCGTATGCCCAGATCAATACTATTGTACTGATATTCAGCAACCAACGCCTGAACTTATCTTCCCAAAGAGGTTTGTACAGCACACCTAATGTTAATATCCACATGACAATCCCCCACACGATTCCCGTATGCAAACCACTAACTGCCAAGACGTGCATTGCCCCCGAAGCAGAGAAGGCGCGTTGTACATCTTTGTCCAAGTCCTCACGATAACCCAAAGTTAGTGCCGAAATAATCCCCAATTCTTGTCCTTCGATTCCCATCTTTCGATATTGTTGGTACAAGAAGTACTGGCTCCGCTTGGCTAGGCCTTTCAGGCCCATATCATCCTCATGACCAATCAGTTGCCAATTTCTTCTAAGCGCCCAACAAGTGCCGACTATCCCTTGTCTCCGCAGATAGAGTCCATAATCAAATTTCCCTGATTTTCCACCTCTACGCACCTGTGTTTCCACCAGCAAGACATCTCCCATCACGGGCATTGGCATGCTGTCTTTCTGCAGATATAGCAACACTTTGCCACCACCTTCCACCTCTGCTTCATATCGGAAAGTCTTTGTTCGCTCTTGTGCGTTGCTAAGCAAGCGCATTGCTAATATGGTATCTCTATCCAAATAATCTACATCGGTGTCCTTTAACAAGTTAAGCGGCTTACCCATGTAGCCGCTCAACCATATTATTGCTACCAACGGCACCAACGCTATCAACCACGTATGTGCCGCAAGCCATCTCATACTTGTTTCAGTTGTTCGATTGTAGCAATTGGATTTGGGGCGTTGAATACAGCGCTTCCTGCTACTAAAATATCTGCTCCTGCCTTCCAAAGTTCAGGTGCCCATTTGGCATTTACTCCGCCATCCACTTCGATTAAGGTCTTGAATCCTCGCTCATCTATTGTTTGGCGAAGGTAGCGCAAACGTTCCAATGACTCAGGAATGAATCCCTGACCTCCGTAGCCCGCCTGCACTGACATGAGCAACACCATATCCACTTCACCCAAATATGGATCAAGACTATGAATATCTGTTTTAGGATTGATTGTCAAGCAAGTACGTACACCTTTTTTTCTTATCAGCT
>JAGBYI010000122.1 GCA_017628845.1 Bacteroidaceae bacterium | reverse complement strand
GTGGATAACGTGGAAAGCGTTGAAACCGCCAATACCGCAGAGGCTGTTGCCAACGACAGCACTGTAGCAGAGTAAGTACATACATGATATTGAATATAGGGCGTGTCCGTCGTTTGGACACGCCCTATATTTGTTTTGCAAAATGGTCTTTTGCCTCCACGGAATGGAGAGGGAAGGGGACAGGCAGGCTATGCTTTGTCCGCCTGTCAGGTCTTGGGCAAGGTCTTGTGCAATATCAGAGAACCTAAAATGGCACTGGTAACAGTACCGCACAGGATGCCAAGTTTTGCATCGTTCAGGAACACGCGCATAATCTCCGGACTTTGTCCCTCAAGGTCCATCGGATAGGAGAGTTCTGCCATGAACATACTTACGGTAAAGCCAATACCGCAAAGCATGGCAATACCTGCCAACGAGGGCCAGGTGGCACCGTCGGGCAATTGTACTATCCTTGCCTTGATACTTAGCCAGCATGCAAGCATGACACCGGAGAACTTGCCTATAACCAAGCCCAGGAAGACGCCAAGTCCCACACCCTGGGTGAGGTTGTCTGCACTCATTCCCTCGAAGCAGACACCGGCATTGGCAAAGGCAAAGATGGGGATTATGAGTATGCTGATGGGGTTGCGAAGCACGTCCTCGGTGTCCTGCAGGGTGGAAATCAAGTGGTCGGAGGCAGATTCTATGGCACGGAGGTCCTGGATGTCCGTTTGCGTGAGCATGTGCGGAGTACGCTTGTCGTGGGCGGTAACCTCGTACTGGGGGAACTTGTCTATCTGTACACGAATCTTCTCTATGTAATACTTTGTGCCATGACTCAATTTTGCAGGAATGCAGAAAGCCAGCACCACACCTGCTATGGTGGAGTGAATGCCGCTTTGGAACATGAACCACCACATGAACAAGCCTATGGCAATGTAGCCAAACTTGCTATGCACCTGCCGGTAGGAAAGGTACAGGCATGCAAGCACGCAAGCAAGCACACCGCCCAGGTGAGGCAGGGAGATATGTTCGGTGTAATTGACGGCAATAACGAGGATGCCACCGAGGTCGTCTGCCACGGCCAGTGTGGCAAGGAACACCTTCAAGCCAGTAGGCACACGCTTGGAGAACATGGCCAGCACGCCCAGCGAGAAGGCAATATCCGTGGCCATGGGGATGGGCATGCCACGCTCCATGACCTCCATGTATGTTGCATCGCCTGTCAGGTAACACGCTATGCCAAACACTATGGTGGGCACAATCATGCCGCCTATGGCTGCAAGGACGGGAAGCAAGGCTTTACGTAAGGAGGACAGTTCGCCTCCACAAAAAATCTCCCTCTTCAGTTCCAGGCCCACGGAGAGGAAGAAGATGGCCATGAAAAAGTCGTTGATAAAACCGCCTATGGTCAGGCTCTTGCCGTTATGGGCAAGCAGGTCAAAGCCTGCAACAACGAATTGTAGGGGTTCTTGCCAGAAACTGCTATACAAGTCACGAGTTGAAGGCAAGTTTGCCGCAATCAGTGCGGCGATTGTTGCCACTATCAGGAGTTTGCCGCTTTCGGCATACTTCCTGATAGTGGACATAAAACTATAGTTCTGTTTCATTCATTTGTGCTCCGCTTTGTGCGGGGCGGTACATTACTTCAAGCAATCTGCGATGAATGCCTCCATCTCAGGCTCGTGCTTTTCAATGCTGAAGAGCAGGTGCAACTGGTTGTTGGCACGCACGAAGTTGTGGTTGGCATACTGGCACTTCCAGTACTTGTCGCCGCTGAGATAATCCCACAGGAAGCGTACGCACTGCATGTAGGGGAAGAGCTTCACGGCATAGGGCAGGTTCTCTATCTCCACGCGTGTCAGGAAACTGCTTGCACTTGCCAGATAACCCTCGGTGAATGCCTTGAAGATATCCACGTCGAAGCAAACGGCATCCATGTCCTGGAAGTCCTCTGCCACCTTGTTGGCACCGGTGCGCAGGAAGTCGCCGTAGTCGGAGAAGATGAAGTTGGGCATCACGGTGTCCAGGTCGATAACGCAGAGGACGTTGTCCTGCTGGTCGAACATCATGTTGTTCACCTTGGTGTCGCAATGGCACACACGCTTGGGCAACACACCCTCGCGACCCATGCGCTCTGCCTGGCACATGTACTCGGCACGAGCGTCGATTTCCTTCAGCATGGCCTGCACCTCGGGTTCGGCAACACGTCCGACTGGGTCCTTGGCAATAACCTCGCGCAACTGCTGCAGACGGAACTCCATGTTGTGGAAGTCCTTGATAGTTTCGCCCAACTCCACGGGGATGTCGGCAAGCATTGCCTGGAACTGGCCAAAGGCCTTGCCAGCGGCACGTGAACTCTCGGGATTTACGGCCTGCTTTGTTACGGCATTCTCAATGAATATCATCATGCGCCAGTACTGGCCGTCCACGATGGCATAGAGTTTTGTCTCGTCGTCCTTGGCGGGCATGAAGGTCAGCACCTTGCGGTCAATCTCTGTTTCGCCGGCGGCCTCCAGTTTCTTGCGGATGTGTGTGGTCACGGCATAGATGTTGCGCATTACCAGGTCCACATCGGGGAATACGTTGGTATTCACACGCTGCAACACGTAGTTGGGTGCATCTGCCTCGGTGGTGGTAACCAGCAGGGTGTCGTTGATAAGGCCTGCACCCAGGGGCTTGATGTCGCTGACTGTGCCACGGATGGCGAAGTGGGAAACGATGTTCTTCAGTTCGTTCTGTTCCATAGTATTGATAGGTTTATAATGTTATGCGTAGGCAAATTTACCAAATTATTACGACAAACCCTCTTCAAGCGTGAGGAAATTATACTATTTGTGTCCATTTTGAGCAATATTAGTTCACATTTCCACACTGAGGAGTGCCGTCGGGAGCCCAGCCTTCAGCACTGATCTGCAGAATGCTGGACGAGGAGTTGTTATAGAGGCTTATTGTTGCCTGTCCGTTGGAATCCAGCCTTACATTGGGGTTCCAGTACAGGGTGCGGCGATAATCCTCCTTGGGCAAGGGCTGCTTGGAGTAGTCGGGAGAATAGAACTCGTCGGGTATGGAGAAACCCTTCATCCTCCAGAAACGGTTCTTGCGGTAGAGCCGCTCGCCATCGGCCTCTAGCAAATGCAGGTCGATTGTTACACTGGGCAGGTCATTGCCGCGATACTTGCCGCTCTGGTCCTTGCGTGGGGAGTAGTCGGTAAATACCACCACCTTGTCCAGGTTCCACAGATAATTATACTTGTCCAGTTTGGTATCAGACATGTTGTATGTGTCTTCTGGTATGGGTTCCATGCCGGTTCCCTTAGTAGTATTTGTTTTTCTCCTCTGCATAGCCGTGTTGCTATTATATAACTTTCCGTCAAACCTGTAGCCGACATCGTATCTGCGGTCGGTCTTCATGTCGCCTATAAAGGTGCGTGCCACGTCCTCTCCGAAACGGCCAGCACCCATAAAGTAGCCCGGTGCAAAACCTGCATCGCACGTGGCATTGAAAGCATCGTATGCATCAATGATGAAGGCAGGCCGCCAGTGGCCGAATCTCCGGCGTCCGTTGCGTCTGGCACCGATAGTGACCTCCGAAAGCATGCGCACCTGTTCGTTCATGCTATTGTAAAGGGGATTGTCCTTTGGCATAGGCGCCAAGTGTGACTGATAGTAGTCGTATGGTTTGGGGAAACGGGGATAAACGGGGTCCAGTTTAACGTAAAACTCTGGGAATTCCAGTCCGTCACGCTTTGTCCTGCCGTTCTGCACCCACACAGGAGGTTCGCCCTTCTTCCATTTTGTGGTGTCGCTGGCGGCAAGGAAGAACAGGAAGTTCTCGTAATATCTGGGGAAGTCCAGGGCAAAGGTGCCCTGACTGCGCATATCTCCCTCCACCCCTTCGTTACCCGGTTGGGAGAACTCGGCGTGCAATGCGACGGGGTACTTCAGGCTGTTTTCCCTTTTGTTAAAGCGATCTCTGGAGTCGGTAAGCCCAGTATTGCCATTAGCCGCCACCTTCTCTTCCATAGTTTCCTCCCCGTCCTTTTCCTCCTGCTCTTCATCAGATGAGGAGTCGTCATTTCCTGCATCCTGCTCCTTCTGCATCCTCTGCTCAAATACGCTCAGCACCTGTTCCGCCGAGTAGTTGTGCACCTGTCCTGTCCAATGGGGATAACGGCTCTCGGGCATGTGAAGCAACTGGAACTCGCCCTGAACGGCCATTTCCTTCCACACATACCTGCGCCATCCCTGTACCATGAGCAAGAGGTCGAGGGCCTGACGCCTCTGGGGTTCGTCCTTCTGGAAGAACCATTGCGGCTGGGGCACAAATCCCTTTATCTGGCTGGACAGCAATGATTCGGTTAGCATATTGCCGGTATCGTAGACATACTCGCTCTTTGCCGCATCCCTGATTGCCACGGACATGCTGGCACCCGGTGCACCATGCAATTCTATGGCGACAGGTTCAAAGGCATTGTAGTTTCCTGTCTTTACGCCCGAGAACGTGACGTTGGAGGCTTGGAAGCCGAAAGGCAGGTAGAAACAAAGCCTGTCGGCATACACACGTCCGTCCTGATTAAATACCGTAACCTGGTACACTCCTGCCTTTGACAGAGGCAGATGTATTGGGGCACCGTCTATCTTCTGGAAATGCATCAGTATTCCCTTGCACATGACGGTTATGCCCAATTCCTCCTGCGAGGCAAGGCCTGCCGAGGTGCATGAGATGCTTATTCCTGCGGTATCCGTATCTACACGCAAAGCCACACCATCGTCCTCTGCCTTCAGCATTGTTGTGGCAGGAAGCGTGCCCGTGGGATTGTCGTGGCTGGCGGATGGGGTGAACTCTGCCGTAAGGCTTTGGCTGGCAGGTACGGTTACCTCAAAGATTCCTCGCCCGCGGTTTACTGTTTCGGACGCTATGACCTGTCCGTCGGGTGTGGTAACGCGGAGAGTGCCCTCCAGGGTCCTGCCCTGCTGGTTTCTCACTTCCCATGCCACACGTTGCTTGAGGCCTGCAACGAGGCTTCCTCCTTCCGGAAACAATTGCAATGTGGTTTCGGGGTCGTCGGCAGGATTCTTGTAGTATGCTGCCAAGGGGCGCAGAGTCATGTCCTGGGAAAAGTCTCCCGGATCCAGAGGCCTGTCGTACACGGGGAAGACGCGCGAATAGAGTTTCTCGTAATCGCGGTAGTAATCGCGTGCCATATCCTTGCTGAAGAAGTATTTCTCCGCCCATTGGCTATGTGGCTGTTCCGTAACGCCCCAGTTCAGTTGCCATTTCGTGTAGGCCCTGAGTTCGTAGTATCCGGCATACAGAGTAGTGTCTGCCAAGGAAAAGTTGCCATGCCCCTCGCCGTTCTCCAATGCTATCATCTGGCGTTCCACAAGATAGCCATCGTCATTGAGAAGTTCGCAATACAGGATTCCGCTCAGGTTTGTAGGCCTGCCGTTATCGCCACGGCTGACATACGCCTTATAATATAAGGTATCGCCCAGATAGTAGCCGGTATTGTCCAGATGCAGGAACACCTGCTCCTGTGGCAACTTCGCCCCAAAGGCCTTAAGCCTGTTGGCCATAAGTTCCAGCCCCCCCTGAGCATGCGCAGCACTAAGGGTCACAAGGAATGTGAACAGCATAAACAAATACTTTTTCATGAGATCGCCCTTTTACGTTTTTTTGCAACAATAAAGTCTCTGCTACAGCCACCCTGCTTCCCTGTACCACTTTATCGAGGCCTTGACACCGCGTTCCAGTGTCCATTCGGGATCAAAGCCGAAGTCGCGTCGTGCCGGTTCCAGTTCGCATCGCCAGTTGCGTTGCGACAGGATGTTGTACTTGTCTTCGTTTAGCACTATCAGTTTGCCGGTCATGCGGCCTATGGTACCGCCCACCTTGCATATGCCTTTCAGCAGCCATTTCGGTGCCTTTATGCGAAGAACCCACGGGTTGCCCAGTTCCTGCTGGAGAAGGTCGGAGAAACGGCGTGAGTTGTATATCTTGCCGTCGCTCAGGAAGTATGCCTTGCCCAGGGCGGCAGGTGCGTCCATGGACTTGAAAATCGCCTGTACCACGTCCAGCACGTATATGAAGGTGATTTCCTGAGGCTGGTAACCCACGGCAAAGTCGGTATGCCCGGCTATGCTCTTTGCCATTACGAAGTAGTCCTTTTCCCTGGGACCGTAGACACCCGTGGGGCGAAGGATTACGTAGGGGAAGAGTGCAGGGTCAATCTGTTGCAGGTATTCTTCGGCACGTAGTTTGCTCATGCCGTATGCCGTGTTGGGTTTGGGTGTGTCGCCAAGCATGATGGGGCTGTAGATGGATTCCTCCTCGCGGATTTCCTCGCCCTGGCCATAGCCCTGGCACTTTGCCTTGACGGGAGTTTCGCGTATGGCTCCGAACACGCTCAGCGAACTTACGAAGACAAAACGCTCGGGCACCATGTCCGTCTCCTGCAGGGCCTCTATTAGGTTTATGGTGCCCTGCGTGTTGGTGCGGTAGAAGTCCTCTATGTTCAGGCACTTGGTGGCTCCGGCGGCATGTACTACATAATCCCATTTGCCGTTCATCTGCTCCCTGTACGAGGCCAGCTGGTTCTTGAGTTCCTGCTTGTTGCCAAGGTTCAGTTGGGCAAACTTTATGCGCTCGTCCGTCAGATACCCCTTGGAACTGGTTCCTCGCATGCCTGCCCACATCTCGAAACCCTTCTCCAATCCCTCGCTTACAATGAAACTGCCAATGAAACCACTGGCACCTGTTACCAAAATTCTCTTCATATGGATAATTATTTCTTGCAAAGATACTAAAATATATTAAGAATAATGATATAACGGGAAAAAAGCGTATCTTTGCGATAACAAAACATAGGGTTTGGCCCTTTGCAAAACATAGTGCCATGCCTTAGCAAAATGACATCACCATGGGAAAGAAGAAGACAGGAGGAAAGTACATCAGGAAAAGAGACCTGATGCAGATGATTATAGACCTCTTCCAGCAGCATGCCGGAGAGGTGTTCGACCTGAAAAGGCTGTTCCGCGACTTGCAACTGAAGACGCATCCCTCCAAGATGCTTTGCGTGGATTGCCTGGAGGATCTGCTGGCAGATGACTACATAAAGGAAACCGACCGTTTCTGCTATACCCTGAACGCCCCGTCGCAGGTTATGGAGGGCACCTTCCGCCGCAAGTCCAACGGCAAGAACACCTTTGTGCCCAACGATGGCGGCGAGCCCATCCTGGTGGCTGAGCGCAACTCCATGCATGCCATGGACGGCGACCAGGTGAAGGCTTCCATGGTGGCACGTCGCAGAAACCACGTGCGCGAGGCCCAGGTCATAGAGATAGTGAAGCGCTCGGAGAAGCAGTTCGTGGGCACGCTGAAGGTTAGCAAGGACTATGCCTACCTGCTCACCGAGGACCGCACCCTGGCCAACGACATATTCATCCCCAAGGCCTACCTGAAGAAGGGCAAGAGCGGCGACAAGGCCGTTGTGCGTGTGGTGGAATGGCCCGAAGGTGCCAAGAACCCCGTGGGCAAGGTGATGGACATCCTTGGCCGCACGGGCGAGAACAATGCCGAGATGCATGCCATCCTGGCCGAGTTTGGCTTGCCTTACACCTACCCCAAGACGGTGGAGGCCATAGCCGACCGCATTCCCAAGGAAATTCCCCAGCAGGAGATTGACCGCCGCCGCGACATGCGCGATGTGCTCACCTTTACCATCGACCCCCACGATGCCAAGGACTTTGACGATGCCATCAGCATACGCGTGCTCAAGGATGGCGGCGAAGCGGGCAAGACGCTCTACGAGGTGGGCGTGCACATTGCCGACGTGAGCCACTACGTTACCGAGGGTTCGGCCATAGACAAGGAGGCACTGAAGCGTGGCACCAGCGTCTACCTGGTTGACCGTACCATTCCCATGCTTCCCGAAAGCCTGTGCAACAACCTCTGCTCTCTGCGTCCCGACGAGGACAAACTCACCTTCAGCGTCCTTTTCAAGATGAACGAGAAGGCCGAGGTGAAGGACTACGAGATCGTACATACCGTAACACGTAGCAACCGCCGTTTCAGTTACGGACAGGTGCAGCAGATTCTGGAGGAGGAGCACGAGGCAAGCGATCAGGATTACAACTCTCCCGGCGATGTGCTCGTGCCCATAGAGGACCACGTTCCCACCACCACCTTTGCACCGGGCACCGACGAGCGCAAACTGCTGCTCGTCCTCAACCGCATGGCCAAGGAACTGCGCCGACGCCGTTTCCAGAGCGGTGCCGTGGATTTCGACCGTTGCGAGGTGCGCTTCAACATCGACGAGAAGGGCAAGCCCACCAGCGTGTACT
>JAGBYI010000121.1 GCA_017628845.1 Bacteroidaceae bacterium | reverse complement strand
TTATGCAAAGAGGCAAGGAAGAAGTGGTCACCACAACCGGGGCACCATCTTGGCTGTCCCTTCTTGAAATCCTGAGCTGTATATGTTGCCATGATAATGTCCTATTGCTTATTTGTTAATAATGGTATTGAAAGCCTCTACTAGTTCAGTTACCTTGAAGGGCTGGCCCTTTACTTCGTTATATTGTGCAGGGCAGAAACCGTCAACCTTCATGCGCAGCCAACCTGCCAGCTGGCCCATGTTCTGTTCTGCAACGACAACCTTGGGATACTTCTTCAGCACCTCGGCGGTATTCTTGGGCAGAGGATTGATGTAACGGAAGTGTGTCATTGCCACCTTCTTGCCTGCAGCTCTCATCTCGTCCATAGCAGCACGCAGATGTCCGTATGTGCCACCGAAACCTACAATCAGCAGTTCTGCATCCTCTGTGTCGCCCAATACCTCCAGGTCGGGTACGGGTATGTTTGCTATCTTCTGTGCACGCTTGCGTGTCATCAGGTCGTGGTTCTCGGGATTAGTGCTGATAGCACCTGTCTTGTCGTCCTTCTCCAAACCGCCCAGGATGTGTGCAAAACCTTCGCGGCCGGGAACTGCCCAGTAACGTGTACCGTCCTCCTTGCGCATATATGGTGTCCATGTGCCCTTCATCTCCTCGGGTACATAGGGAGGATTGATAGCGGGGTATTCGTTCAGGTCAGGCAGACGGAATGCGCCAGAACCATTGGCCACATATGCATCTGTGAGCAGGATAACTGGCGTCATGTGCTCCAGGGCAACCTTTGATGCCTCGTAGGCAGCCTCAAAACAGTCAGTAGGACTTGTTGCCGCTATTACGGGCATAGGACTTTCGCCGTTACGTCCAAAGAGGGCTTGCAAAAGGTCGGTCTGCTCGCTCTTGGTGGGAAGACCGGTTGCGGGACCGCCGCGCTGAACGTCCAGGATAACCAATGGCAACTCCATGATAACGGCAAGGTTCATAGCCTCACTCTTCAGGCACATACCAGGACCTGATGTGCTGGTTACCGCCAAAGCACCGGCAAAAGAAGCACCGATGCTGGAGGCACATCCAGCGATTTCGTCTTCGCACTGTACGGTTGTTACACCCAGGCTCTTGTGCTTTGACAGTTCGTGCAGAACGTCGGTAGCAGGAGTAATGGGATATGAACCAAGATAGAGTTTCAGGCCAGCCTTCTCGGCAGCTGCGATAAAACCGTATGCCGTTGCCTTGTTGCCTGTGATATCCATGTAACGGCCAGGCACCTTGTTCTTGGTTTCTATGCGATAAACGTTAGTAGCATTGGAGTGTGTGTTGTGACCATAGTCATAACCAGCCTGAATGACCTTGATGTTTGCCTCAGCAATGGCAGGCTTCTTGGCGAATTTCTCCTTAAGGAAGTTGAATGCAACCTCAAGGTCGCGGTCGAAGAGCCAGCAGACAAGGCCCAAAGCAAACATGTTGCGGCACTTGTTGATGCTCTTGATGTCCATGCCGGTATCTGCCAGGCAAGTCTTTACCATGCTGCTGAGTGGGCATGCTATCACTCGGTCGGGATCAATGCCCATTTCGCCCAGATAGTCTTCGCTCTGGAACTGTGCCTTTTCAAGATCTTTGGGACCGAAACTATCGGTATCTATGATGATTGTGGCATCGGGTTTCGCATAGCGATACTGGGTCTTCAGCGCTGCAGCATTCATTGCTACCAACACATCGCACTGGTCGCCAGGGGTATATACCTGCGATGCACCAATGTGTACCTGGAAACCACTGACGCCGGTCAGCGAACCTTGCGGAGCGCGAATGTCTGCGGGGTAATCTGGGAAAGTGCTGATACTGTTTCCCACTGTTGCGGATACGGTGGAAAATATATTGCCTGCAAGCTGCATGCCGTCACCGGAGTCGCCAGAAAAGCGAACAACCACTGATTCTCTTTCAGTTATGTTCATAGCTTAAAAATAATAAAGTTGTACCCCCGCCGGGAATCGAACCCGGATCAAAGGTTTAGGAAACCTTCGTTCTATCCATTTAACTACAGGGGCATCACTATCACCCTAAAGGCATACACCCATTAGGGTGATAGTTTGTATTGTAGCGGTACACCCTATTTTATATTAATAAGGTGTACCTGCTGTGTCTTACTTCTTCTTGCTGGTCTTGTTCAAGAACAGGTATGCTGCGGGAGCAGCAACGTAGATAGAGCTGAATGTACCGAATACAACACCGAGCATCATAGCGAAGCTGAAGCTGATAATGCTACCTGCACCACCTCCGAAAATACCGATCAGGAAGATCACGAACAATACTAGGAAGGTAGATACAGAAGTGTTGACAGTACGGTTCAATGTGTTGTTCACTGAACGGTTGAACAAGTCAAAGCGGTCCTGAGTGGGATGCAGACCCAGTTCCTCGCGGATACGGTCGAATACAACCACCTTATCGTTGATAGAATAACCGATAGCTGTAAGGATAGCACCGATGAAGGTCTGGTCAATCTCCATGCTGAAGGGCATGATACCCCAGAACAAAGCGTATGCACCCAGAATCAGTACAACGTCAAGTGTCAGAGCTGCGATAGAACCGATAGAGAAGGCAACATTGCGGAAACGAACCAGAATGTAGATGAAGATGGCGATGATAGCCAGGATTACACTCCAGATAGCACCGTATGTTATGTCCTCTGCTACAGAGGGACCTACCTTTTGGCTGCTGATGATTGAACCGCCGGTACGTACGTCACGGTTGATGAAGGTTTCCAGGGTAAGATCCTGAGCCAGCATGTCGCCAGCCTTCAGCACCTCATAGAGCTTAGCCTCAATCTCGCTGTCAACCTCAGTACCGTCTTCGTTGATACGATAGTTGGTGCTGATACGCAGAGTGTTGCCGTCGGCACCCAGAGCAATGGCACTGATATTGCTGCCCTCGAAAGCATTGGCCAACAGTGCGTTTGCCTGCTCGGCTGTTACCTGCTTCTCGAACATTACCACGAAGTTGCGGCCACCGGTGAAGTCAATGCTCTTGCTGAAACCGCGGAACATCATGCCGCAAACAGCAACAACAGCTGCGATACCAAAGATGGTGAAGCTCTTCTTGTATGCACCCATGAACTGGAAGCTGGGGTTCTTGAAACTAATCCAGTTGCCGATGGGAGTCTTGAACTTGAGGTTCTGCCACTTGCCACGCTCCATCATGTTGGAGTAAACCACACGAGTCATGAACACAGCTGTGAAGAAGCTTACAACGATACCGATAATCAGTGTGGTAGCAAAGCCCTTGATAGGACCTGTACCGAAGTTGTACAGGATGATACCAGTGATGATACTTGTCAGGTTAGAGTCGAAGATAGCGCTGAATGCGTTGCTGTAACCGGCATTGAGAGCCTCGGTCAACTTCTTGCCAGCCTTCAACTCTTCCTTGGTACGCTCATAGATAAGCACATTGGCATCAACAGCCATACCCAATGTCAATACCATACCGGCAATACCGCTCATGGTGAGAGAAGCCTGGAAACTTGTCAGGATACCTGCTGTAAAGAACAGGTTCAGCAACAGAGCGCCGTTGGCAACCATACCGGGTACGAGACCGTACATAGCAATCATGTACACCATCAACAGTACAAATGCGATAACGCAGCTCCATACACCCAAACGGATAGACTCGGCACCAAGTGTGGGACCAACAATCTCCTCGCTCACGATCTTAGCAGGAGCAGGCATCTTACCAGACTTCAGCACGTTTGCAAGGTCGCGTGTATCCTCAGCGGTGAAGTTACCGGTGATCTGACTGTTACCGCCAGTAATCTCGCTCTGTACTGTGGGAGCGCTATATACATTATTATCAAGAACAATGGCAACGCTACGGTGCAGGTTAGCCTTGGTCAATGCAGCCCAACGGCGAGCACCATCCACGTTCATCTGCATGCTTACGCAGGGACGACCATGCTGGTCGAATTCGTCCTTAGCATCAGTGATAACATCACCTTCCAGAGGAGCACGACCATTGCGCTCTGTCACACGGATAGCATAAAGCTCATACCAATCGGAACCTTCACCTTCGCCCATTCCCTTTACGCCCCACTTGAGCTGTACGTCAGAAGGAAGAATGTCCTTGGCCTCAGGTGTTGCGAGCAACTCGCTGATAGCATCCATGTCACGCTTGTGAGCGAAACCTACTACACAACCATAGGCACCCTGAGTAAGCTGCAGCTTGCTCAGCAAGGGGTGCTGCTTCTTGAAGCGCTCTATCTCTGCCTGAGTAGCCTGTGAATCATTGCTGGCATTGTTAGCTATAGCAGATGCCAAATCACCTTTCTTTGCGGTGGAATCGGCATTTTCTGTAACACTTGCCCCTACTTCTACCTCGGTTTCCTCTGCACTCAGAGAAGTAGCCAACTTAGAGTCGAGCTGTGCAAGGAATGGAGTAATCTCCTGTGAGTTATAGGTCTCCCAGAACTCCAGATTTGCAGAACCCTGCAACAGTTTGCGGACACGCTCGGGTTCCTTAACACCTGGCATTTCCACCATGATGCGACCTTCCTGACCCTCCAGAGCCTGGATGTTGGGCTGAACCACACCGAAGCGGTCAATACGGGTACGCAATACGTTGTAGCTGTTGTCAATGGCACTCTTCAGTTCGGCACGCAGAACGTTCTCAACCTCCTTGTCGGTGCTCTTGGGAGAAACCTTGTCGCGAAGTTGCTGTGTAGCAAACAGTTCGGCAAGGGTGCGCTCGGGAGCCATCTCCTTGAAGTTTTTAGCGAACAGGGTAATAAAGTCACTCTGGCTTTCAGTAGCCTGCTTAGCAGAGAGTTCTACTGCCTGACGGAAGGTCACGTCGTTTTCCTCCTTGTGGTCGGCAAGAGCCTTGATCACATCAGGAACGCTAACCTCCAGGATCACATTCATACCGCCCTTCAGGTCAAGACCCAGGCCGATACCCATTTCGCGGCACTCCTTCAGATTCCATGACCACAAGTATACGTCGTGGGTGTTCAGAGAGTCCATGTAACGGTCAGCAGCCTCCTTGCCCTCTGTCTGCATCTTCTCCTGATACTTGTTGTCGTAATGGCTTGTTACGACTGAGAAGCTCAGATAAAAGGCACAAACCAAGGTAAGCAGAATGGCAAAAGCCTTTACAAATCCTTTGTTTTGCATTTTTGTTTTAGATATTAATTGTTTTATGATTAGTTAATTTTCCTGTGACTTTATGCTACAAAAGCATGCAAATGTATAACTTTTTCCCCGATAAACCAACGTTATGCATGGAAAAAACTTTGAATATAGCCTATTTTGCTGATTTATATACCCATGTATGTATCGGGCGATGGTCCGAACCGTATGCTTCTGTATCAATGAAGGTGGAGTGTGTTTTAAGGTTATTGCTTACATAGATATGATCTATTCGTACAGGAAACCCTTTAACGGCAAAGGATATCCCCAGTCCGTTGCCACTTTCGGTGTATGCGTTCTTCAACAGTTTGGATATTCGCTGGCATGTGTTGGAAATAGGCGTGTCGTTGTGGTCTCCGGCATGTATTATGCTGTAGTGTGAGTGTCTTTTGATCAGATTGCACAAAGAGTCTGTTTGTGTTTCTCTCTCTGATGCAGCATGGGACAGACGTGAAAGCAGTATCCTGCCACTTGATTCCATCTTGTCCTTGTCGTAGGATGCCAAGGCGTTGCCGTACTGTTGCTTTTCTTCTGGACTTATCAGGTTGCTTTGCAGGTGATTGTTTATTGCCAATATGGTGTCGCCGTCAAGGTCTATCATCCATGCGTAGGAACCATTGCTGTAGTCCGTAGTTGTGGAAAAAACATTTTTGCCTACAAAAGGCCATTTGGATATTATGTACATACCGTCCTTCCCCTTTATGTCGTATCCCAAGGAGTCAAATTTATGCTCCATGGCAGCATATGCTTTTCCCGCTTTTGCACATTCCTGCAGGAAAATGATATCGGCATTGCTTTCTGTTACGTATTGCATCACTTTCCAACCGTCCAGATCATTGGCAGAGTCAACAGCAAAATTCGAGACGTTATATGACATGATGTGGAAGCCTACCTCCTGTGTTTCCTTACTGAGGTTCACCGGGCAATAGTCGCGTACATATCCCCAGCACCCCAGCACCCCGATGATTGGCAGAACAATCCACTTCCAGGATACAATCCCCCATACAACTATAAACAGAAGGTCGAGGGTCAGGAAAACAGGGAACAAGAGCCCAGCCTGTGACAACCTTGGGTGCAATGTAGGTGATAGCATGGTGGAAAGGCACGTGGCCCATAAGAGCAATATTGTGGCAGCGTTTGCCCCTACCAATATGCTGACGAGCATTATGTGTGCTCCATGCTTGATTTTTGAACCGATGTTCTCCATGCAGGATGCGAGTTCAGTTTTTGCGGTATACGTGTATGTTGTTCTTGGGCTTGCGGCGGAACATCTGCCTGAGTTTCTCCAAAGGCCCTCCCTTGCCTCCGTCTTTCCACAGAAGCAGGATTACTAACCCCACGAGCATACCGCCCAGATGTGCATAATGTGCCACACCATCGTTGCTATGTGCCATGAGAAGTTCTATTACTGCATATCCGATGACAAAAAGCTTTGCCTTGATGGGTACGGGGATGGGAAAGATAAACATCTTTTCGTTGGGAAAAATCATGCCGAATGCCAGCAGTATGCCGTACACGGCACCTGATGCACCTACGGTATTCCACATATTTATGTCGACAGCCATGCCATGTTGTATGACATAGTGCCCACTTATTAGTTCGTTGCCTACACGTGCCATGCTGGCATGTTCCAAGCTGATGTAGTTAATCCATTGCACCAATTCCTGTATAACTCCTGCTCCTATGCCACATGCGAGGTAATAGAACAAGAAGCGTTTGCTGCCCATTACCTGCTCAATGATGCGTCCGAACATCCATACGGCAAACATGTTGAAGAAAACATGTTCAAGGTTGCCGTGCATAAACATATATGTCAGCAACTGATACGGCATAAAGTTGTCTGCTAAGAAGAAGTGCAGTCCTAACATTCCGTTTAGGTTTATTCCATGTCTTATGGCAACGTGCATGCCAAGAAAACATAGTACGTTGATGATAAGAAGGTTTTTTGTTACTGGTGGCATCATGTTCATAGTGCTAATGTATGCATATTGTGTAATTTAGGTTGCGAAGTTACGCTTTTTGCCCACTATTTGCTCCATTTTCCTTGGGCAAAGTTCGTTTTTTATGTATTTTGTGTATTTTTATCAATGAAAACTTGTTTGGAATGTGCAGAATACCTATATTTGTCATAGAAAAACGAATAATGCACGAACAGGACATTCTATAACCATTTAAATACTGATATTATGAACAAAACAGATTTGATTAATGCCATTGCTGCTGAGGCAGGTTTGACAAAGGCTGATGCCGCTAAGGCGTTGAATGCAACAACTGCTGCTATTGCAAATGCAGTTAAGGCTGGTGACAAAGTTACTCTTGTAGGTTTTGGAACATTTGCTCCTACCGAGCGTCCTGCACGTACCGGCAAGAATCCCCGTACTGGTGAGGCTTTGACAATACCTGCAAAGAAGGTCGTTAAGTTCAAGGCTGGTTCTGAACTGACTTTGTAATACTGATTTCATACAAGTTAGCGGAAGGGTGATGCAATTGTTTGCGTCACCCTTCTTCTATTTGGCATTTTTCTTTTTTGGTAATCTGGAAGAGTATTTCCTGCGTACTATTCTTAGTTTTTCGGAAATAAAATCTAACGTTCCCTCACCGTTCTGCGAACGATACGGGAACGTTAGGTGTGAATTTACTTCAGACCGCTCTTTAGCCACTCTACATAGGAGTTTACATCTTCGTTAAAACTATAGCTTGGAGCCAAGGGGGTTCCGTCGGGACTAATCAGAACGTAGAAGGGCTGGGCATTGGCACCAAACTTATATCGTTGCAGGTAACTCCAGCGGTCACCTATAGTACGGAGCTTGCGCTCCTGCCCGTTTTCGGTAACAACAATGGGTTCTGGCAATGGGGTTTTGTCGTCTACATGTAGCGTGACAAGAACGTACTTGTTATTAATGATGTCGGCTACCTCAGGGTCTGTCCATACGGCGGCCTCCATCTTGCGGCAGTTCACACAACCATAGCCAGTGAAGTCCAGCATGACTGGCATATTCTTCTCCTTGGCATATACCATAGCCATATCGTAATCGTCGAATTTGGGATTAACCTCCTGGCTATGAAGATTGAAGTCCTGTGTGCTCATAGGAGGAGCAAAGGCACTGACAGCCTTGCACGGTGCACCCCAAAGTCCGGGAATCATATATAGTGCGAAGGCAAGAGATGCCATGCCCATGGACAGGCGGGTGATGCCGGTACGGGGACGGGTAACGATGTTGCCTTCTTCGTCATATTCGTCTTCATCATGAGGCAATCGTATGATGTTCAACATATAGAGACCCATCATAGCGAAGATTATAATCCACAGGCACAGGAACACCTCTCTGTCCAATATTCCCCAACCATATGCCAGGTCAGCTACGGAGAGGAACTTTAGTGAGAATGCCAGTTCCAGGAAACCGAGCATTACCTTTATACTGTTCATCCAGTTTCCACTACGGGGTGCGCTCTTCAGCATGGTAGGGAAGAGGGCGAATAGGGTGAAGGGCAATGCCAGGGCAACGGCAAACCCCAACATTCCCATGGTCGGGGCAAGGATAGAGCCACTGGTTCCGACTTCCACAAGGAGGAACCCAATGATAGGACCTGTACAAGAGAAACTTACCAGGGTGAGAGTGAATGCCATCAGGAAGATGCTCAGCAGTCCTGTTGTCTTTTCTGCTTTCGAGTCAACGGCATTGCTCCATGAAGATGGTAGGGTCAATTCAAATCCACCAAGGAAACTGATGCCGAAAAGAACGAGTAGCAGGAAGAAGAAAATGTTAAAGACGGCATTTGTACTCATGGCATTCAATGCGCTGGCACCAAAAAACAGTGTAACGAGCATGCCCAATCCTACGTATATTACAATGATGGAAATACCGTATGTTATGGCATCCTGTATGCCTTTGCGACGGTTGTCCTTGCTACGCTTCAGGAAGAAACTCACGGTCATGGGTATTATGGGCCATACGCAGGGTGTTAGTAGGGCAAGCAAACCACCAACTATGCCCATAAGGAATATCCAGATGAGCGATGTATCTGCTTGGTTGGCAACGTTGCCGTCTGATTGCAGCAGGTCGGTAACAGGTGCCCATAGGTCATTGGTGCCTGTTGTGGTATTGGCATTTGATACGGTGGATTCCTCTGTATGCTGTACGTCGTTTCCTGGCAGAGACTCGACTACTTCCTGGTTGGAAGTGGTGCTGGGTTGCGATGCACCCTGTATGCCCTTGCCCTTGAAACAGAAATCCACACTGGTAGGCGGCAGGCAGTTCTGGTCATTGCAGGCTCCGTAGGTCAGGTAACCGGCTATATCATATTCGCTTCCGGTCAGTTCGTACGTCTGTACAAAAGTCACTTTATCTTCCACGGTTTCCACCTCCATCATGAACATGGGGTCCATGCCGTGGTGAATATCGCCTATAGTCTTCAGAGTGCCGACTTGTTTCACACCCAAGTTCTTTTCCAGGGTCACCATGGCGCGCTGAGGACCTCCATCTTCAAAATTGGAACCATAGACGTGCCAACCTTTTTCTATAGTAGCGTCGAAATAAATTTCCAACAGTCCATTGCCGTTTGTCTTTTCGCTGACGCTGAACTTAACGGGTTCTGCCATCTGGGCCATACATCCCAATGTTCCCATTATAATAATAAATAAGGTGTAAATTCGCTTTGTCATTTCCTTTTCTATGTTTTTCTGCTTGCAAAGGTACGAATATGTGTGCTTACTGCAAAATAAATGCTTGTATTTCTTTGCTGCTTCTGTTTTATGTTGGGGTACACTACGGATGTAGAGTGGCATCAAAATACAAGGTCGCAGGCACGACTATGTGTAGCAAATGCCAGTCGCGATGTATTCTCCTTTAGGCATATCAAGTATAAGCAAAAATAGGCACTTTGTGGGCGGTTTCTTTTTGCCGAGTGCACAAAATGCCACAAAATGAGCATTTAAGAGAAGATTTTACGTCAAATTCTTGCTAATATCCTTAAAAAGTCTTTACTTTGCACCCAGAAAACTATAAAGACAAAAAGAGTACAATTAACTTAAAAGTAAAGAATATGTCTGAAATTGAAGCAAAAGTTAAGGAGATTATTGTAGACAAGTTGGGTGTTGATGAGGCAGACGTAGTGCCTGAGGCAAGCTTCACCAATGACCTTGGTGCAGATTCTTTGGATACAGTTGAGCTGATCATGGAGTTTGAGAAGACTTTTGATATCACTATTCCCGATGACAAGGCTGAGAAGATCTCAACTGTAGCTGATGCTATCGCTTATATTGAAAGCAATAAGTAATCTGAAGTTTTACACTACTTAATCTATAATAGTTGTCGGGTGGTATTCTAAAAGATAAGCCACTGGACAACTATTTCCCTTTTATATGGAATTGAAGAGAGTTGTTGTGACCGGTATAGGTGCTGTTACCCCTATAGGTAATACTGCCGAAGAGACATGGCAGAATATGCTGGCCGGCGTCAGCGGAGCAGCCCCCATCACCCGTTTCAATGCAGAGAAGTTCAAAACGCAGTTCGCCTGTGAAGTTAAGGGCTTTGACGTCACCAAATATATTGACCGCAAGGAGGCCCGCAAGATGGACCCCTATTGCCACTATGCCCTGGCTGCCGCCCAAATGGCAGTAGAGGATAGTGCCATGGACATCGAAGCCTTGGACAAGAATCGTGTTGGTGTTGTCATGGGTGTAGGTATCGGTGGTATGAAGACGTACGAGGAAGAGGTTACCTCCTATGCAAAAACAGCAGAAACCATTGGTCCCAAGTTCAATCCTTTCTTCGTGCCCAAGATGATTGCCGATATTTGTGTTGGCCACATCAGTATCAAGTACGGATTCCATGGTCCCAACTACATTACATCCAGTGCATGCGCCAGCAGTACCAATGCTTTGGCCGATGCTTTCAACCTGATCCGATTGGGCAAGGCAAACGTTGTGGTTAGCGGTGGTGCCGAGGCAGCCATTACCGCAGCAGGTGTGGGGGGCTTTACTGCAATGCATGCTTTAAGTACACGCAACGATTCTCCTGAGACTGCAAGCCGCCCCTTCAGTGCCAGTCGTGATGGCTTTGTTATGGCTGAAGGCGCTGCCTGTTTGATTCTTGAGGAACTGGAGCATGCCAAGGCACGTGGTGCCAAGATTTATGCCGAGATGTTAGGTGCAGGCATGAGTGCCGATGCACATCACATTACAGCATCTCATCCCGAAGGTTTGGGGGCAACCCTTGTCATGCAGAACGCATTGGATGATGCTGGCATGCAGCCAGAGGATATTGACTATATCAACGTTCATGGCACAAGTACACCCGTAGGCGATATAAGCGAGGTGAAAGCCATTAAGGCACTGTTTGGCGAACATGCCTACAAACTCAATATCAGTAGCACAAAGTCCATGACAGGTCACCTTCTGGGCGCAGCAGGTGCCATAGAGGCTATGGCCAGTGTTATGGCTGTGAAGGAAGATGTCGTACCTCCAACAATCAACCACGAAGAGGGTGACGAAGATCCCGAGATTGACTACAGTCTGAACTTTACCTTCGGTCAGCCACAGAAGCGCGAGGTTCGTGCTGCACTGAGCAATACTTTCGGTTTTGGAGGACACAATGCTTGTGTCATCTTCAGAAAGTACGTTGAATAATGAACCCGTAATCTGGGAATGCCCTTCCCTTGATTTGACATAAGCATATCTGTGAAAGCAGGAAATATAATAGATGCGATAAGGTTGCCTTTCCGACGGGACAGGCGGCTTTATCGTTCTTTTTATGATATTTTGGGGTTCTACCCTAGGAAGATAGAACTTTACCGTCAGGCTCTGACACATAAAAGCATGTCTGTGAAAGAGGGAAGCGGCAGGCTTTCCAACAATGAGCGTTTGGAGTATTTGGGCGATGCCATTTTGGATGCTGTAGTAGGCGATATTCTGTATAATCACTTCCAGGGCAAAAGAGAGGGGTTCCTGACCAGTGTTAGGAGCAGAGTCGTCCAGCGCGAGACTTTAGGTTATCTGGCAGACGAAATGGGATTGACTGACCTGATACGAAGCAATCTCATGGGTCGCACTCACAATAATTATATGGCGGGCAATGCCTTTGAAGCGCTCGTCGGTGCGGTATATCTTGATCGTGGATATGAATATTGCAAGTGGTTCGTCCGTAACCGTATCCTTGGCAAGTATATCAACCTCGACAGGATAGCATATAAGGAGTCAAACTTCAAGAGCCGTCTGTTGGAATGGTGCCAGAAGTATCATGTCAATGCCAAATTTGAACTTCTCGAAGAAAGCAAAGAGGAGGGTACAATGTCGCCGCTATTCCTCACCCGTGTGCTGATATCTGGCATGGAATGTGGCCGTGGCATAGGATACAGCAAGAAGGAAAGTCATCAACAATCAGCTAAGGAGGCACTCACAAAACTGAAAAAGAACAATGCACTGAGAACCAAGGTTCTGGAAGTGGAAAAAATAGAAAACAATGGCAATAACACCGATAATACGTCACTTGTTTGCGCTAAGGAAAAATGCGCTGGACAAGTATCAGACACAAGCGGAGCAGTTGCAGATGCAAGTGCTCAAACACTTGACCACCAAGGCTAAGCACACCGAGTGGGGGCAGGAGCATGGGTTTGCCGCCCTGCATTCGTACGAGAACTTTGCCTCTTCTTCCCCCGTGAATACATACGAGGATCTGAAGCAGGCCATCGACCGTATGCGTCAGGGTGAAAAGGATATTCTTTGGCCAGGGCAAGTGCGATGGTATGCTAAATCCAGCGGAACCACCAACGACAAGAGCAAGTTCATTCCCGTCAGCAAGGATGGGCTCAGGGATACGCATTATGCCGGAGGCAGGGATGCTGTGGCATGGTATCTGGGCAATAATCCACAAAGCCGCATATTTGACGGCAAGGCTCTGATACTTGGTGGTAGCCATGCTCCGAACTATAATCTCAAGAACTCTCTGGTTGGTGATCTCAGTGCCATACTGATAGAAAATATAAATCCTCTTGTCAACCTTGTGCGTGTTCCAAAGAAGGAAACTGCCTTGTTGTCCGACTTCGAACTGAAACGCGACCGTATTGCGCACGAGGCTGTCAGGGAGAATGTCACTAACCTCAGCGGCGTGCCCTCGTGGATGCTTTCCGTGATGAACCGTGTTTTGGAGGTTACGGGAAAGGACAACCTGTCCGAGGTTTGGCCCAATCTGGAAATGTTCTTCCATGGTGGAGTGGCCTTCACTCCGTATCGCGAGCAGTACAAGAAATTGATACCGTCTGCCAACATGCATTACATGGAGACCTACAATGCCAGCGAAGGTTTCTTTGGCATTCAGAACGATCCCTCTGATCTTTCCATGAGTCTGATGCTGGATTATGGTGTCTTCTACGAGTTTATCCCCATGGACGAGATAGAGAACCCCAATCCCCATGTCCTTCCTCTTTGGGGTGTGGAAACTGGCAAGAACTATGCCATGCTCATCAGCACGTCCAGCGGTTTGTGGCGTTATATGATAGGTGATACGGTGCGCTTTACCAGCACCAATCCTTACAAGTTCATAATCACTGGTCGTACCAAATTCTTTATAAATGCTTTCGGCGAGGAACTTATCGTAGACAATGCCGAGGTTGGCTTGGCCGAGGCATGTCGTCAGACTGGCGCACAGGTGTTGGAATACACTGCAGCCCCCGTATTCATGGATGGAGAGGGCAAGTGCCGCCACCAGTGGCTCGTGGAGTTTGCCAAGGAACCGGAAGACGTATCCTTGTTTGCAAGGATACTGGACGAAACTCTGCAACAGGTCAATTCCGACTATGAGGCCAAGAGATACAAGGACATCACTCTTCAGTCCCTGGAACTTGTGGTAGCTCGCAAGGGTCTTTTCCACGACTGGCTTGCCTCTAAGGGGAAGTTGGGCGGACAGCACAAGGTTCCACGTCTGGCCAACAACAGGACACACATAGAGGAAATGCTTGCGTTTAATAGAAGTTAGTGCTATGTTGAGGCGACTTACAATACTTTTCATTATAAAGTTCATCACGATGCTTACCATCGTGTCTTGTGCTAATATAGGTAGTCCGGACGGTGGCAGGTACGACGAGGAACCACCAGAGGTGGTAAGCGCCATTCCTGCCGACAGGGCCGTCAATGTGGACAAGCAGAAGATAAGTATCCTCTTCAATGAGTTTGTCAAACTTACCAATGCCAGCGAGAAAGTGGTCATATCACCTCCCCAATTGGAGGTTGCCAACGTCAGGGCGGCCGGCAAGCGTATAAAGGTTACTCTTTTTGATTCCTTACAGAGTAATACTACATATACGGTGGACTTTAGCGATGCTATTGAGGACAACAACGAAGGCAATCCCATGGGATTCTATACCTATAGTTTCAGTACAGGTCCGGTTATAGATACCATGGAAATGTCAGGCCATGTCCTTGCTGCCGAAAACTTGGAACCGGTGAAGGGCATGCTGGTAGGACTTTATCGTGCCGACAGCACATACGACGATAGTCTTTTTCGCACCAAACCGCTCGTCAGGGTGTCGCGCACCAATGGTAGCGGACATTTCACCATCAAGGGTATTGCCCCGGGGCAGTACCGTATTTTCGCGTTGCAGGATGGAGACGGTGATTACCGATTTAGTCAGAAGTCCGAGGCCATAGCATTCGACACACTTGTGTATGTGCCAAGCAGCCGGCCTGATCTCAGGATGGACACCTGTTGGCGAGATTCCATCTATTACGACTCTATACGGGTAGTTCCGTATACACATTATTTGCCGGACGATATAGTCCTGTTCTCTTTCCTTGAGGGAAAGCAGGACTTGCATCTGCTGAAGATGGAACGTCCGGAACCAGACTGGTTCAAGATCTATTTTACTGCTCCTGTTGATACCTTGCCAGTGATACGCGGACTGAACTTCAATGATTCTTGTCTCGTGCTGGAGGCAAGTGAGCACAACGACACTCTCACGTATTGGATAACCGATACCGCCTTTACCCATCGTACAGATAGTCTGGAGATGGAGATGAGGAGTTTGGATACTGATACGCTTGGTTTTTTGGGCTGGCGTACCGATACGTTCATGCTGGTGGCACGTACCGGATGGGCGAAGATACGTGATGAAAAGCAGAAGAAAATTGATGAATGGAACAAGGAGAGAGAGAAGAAGGTAAAAAAGAGCAAGAAACCCCTTCCGCCAGAGCAGAATCCCTATGAACAGGATTTCCTGGATGTCAAGATAAGTCCTACGGGCGCATTGGACCCCAACAGGAACGTGATGATACAGTCCAGCGAACCCATCAGTTCCATAGACACAGCGCATATACATCTTTATGTCGTAAGGGACTCCAACCTTTATGAGGAACCATATCTGCTGTTGCCCACACCGCACAAGGCAAGGTCCTATACACTGTATGCAGAGTGGCAACCGGACTACAAGTATGCAGTTGCTGTAGATTCTGCCGCCATAATGGGTGTGATGGGGCATACCAACCGTAAGGTTAGAACGGAATTGCGTGTCAGGAACCTTAATGAGTACGGTACTCTTATAGTGAATCTGCTGACGAAGGACACGTGCATGGTAGTCCAATTGCTGAACGGCTCGGATCGTGTAGTCACCCAGCAAAGGGTTTCTTCTTCCGGTGTGGCAGAGTTCTATTATCTAAGTCCGGAAATATATTACATGAGGTGTTTTGTGGACATAAACGGTAACGGTAAATGGGATGTGGGAGATTACGGACAGGGATTGCAACCAGAAAGAGTCTATTATTTCCCCAAGCCAATGAACGTGCGTGCAGGATGGGATGTAGAACAGGAATGGGACGTGCAGAGCATACCTGTAATGCGACAGAAACCTGCAGAACTGATAAAGCAGAAGGCGGATAAGGAAAAGACTCCGCGTGAACGCAACAAGGAACGAGATGCAGAGAAGGCAAAGAGAAAATAGGCGTTAAAATCTCAGTCGTGAGATTAAATATCGTTAAATAGGAGCTGATAGTGTTTAGGAATATGGAGAGGGGTTGTAAAGTTTCTCTTTAAAGTGCTACCTTTGCATGGTAAAAACGTCAAAACACCAATACATAGCAGTACTACGATGAGAGACAAGAGATTTATGACCCGTTCAGAGTTTCAGTGTATGCTGAACCTGTGGGCACTCCCAACCAAAGGAGGTTTTACGCGAGATATCCAAGAAGGATTTGAAGACCCCAAACCTGCATATACCACAACGGCAACCTTTATGAAGATACTTGTGCGCAAAGGATTCTGCAAAATGGAGCGTGTAGGTTCCATGCAATATTATACTCCTAAGGTAACAAAGGAGGAGTATTGCCAAAGGGTGATAGAAAAGGCCCAAGACGATTATTTTGAGGGCGATATAACCCGCTTTGTCGAATTCCTTCTAAAGCACAATGACGTCACTCCCCAGCAAAAGGAAGCCATGGTTGCAATGTTAAGGTAGCAAAAAGGAGATAAAGCACAATTTATTATTAAAAGTTTCTATGTAGTCTCATTATTATTTTCTATATTTGCATTCGAGATAAGCAACAATATATACTAAACTCAATAAAATAATTAAACGACAATGGCAACATTAGATTTGACACAGTATGGCATCACCGGTTCTACCGTGATTGCACACAACCCCTCTTATGAGCAGTTGTTCGCCGAGGAGACCAAGGAGTGTCTTCAGGGTTACGAGAAGGGTCAGAACACCGAGTTGGACGCTGTTAACGTAATGACTGGCGTTTACACTGGCCGTTCTCCTAAGGACAAGTTCATCGTTATGGATGAGAACTCTAAGGATACCGTATGGTGGACTTCTGATGATTACAAGAACGATAACAAGCCCATCACCGAGGAGGCTTGGGCAGCTCTGAAGGATATCGCCAAGAACGAGCTTTCTAACAAGAACCTGTATGTTGTTGACTGCTTCTGCGGAGCTAATGCTGACACCCGCATGGCTGTTCGCTTCATCGTTGAGGTAGCATGGCAGGCACACTTCGTTACCAACATGTTCATCCAGCCCACCGCTGAGGAGTTGGCTAACTTCGAGCCCAACTTCGTTGTTTACAACGCTTCTAAGGCTAAGGTTGAGAACTGGAAGGA
>JAGBYI010000120.1 GCA_017628845.1 Bacteroidaceae bacterium | reverse complement strand
TGAAATTCTTTTCCATATTGCTTTTTATGTGTATTATTCTGCCCACAAAGGTACTATAATAATTTTATACGGCAAAGCCAAGAATAAATAAAAACAAGGAACGACCAGCAAGTCGTTCCTCGTCAATGTATTTCCCTAAATATAAGGAGTCTTTAATTACAGTGCACCAGCAGTCAGAATGAGCACGAGCAGGCCAAGGATGGCGTACAGCTCGGGGAATACGGCCAATACCATGGTGGTACCGAAGGCGTTGTGGCCGGCACCGATGGCGCTGATACCGTTGGCACAAACCTTAGCCTGACGGATAGCAGAGAACAGACATACCAGACCGCAAGCCAGACCTACACCGAATACGGCACAAGCCTTTACCATGTTAACATCGGGGGTTGCAAGACCCTGCAGCATGAAGAAACCTACGAAGCCGTACAGACCCTGAGAAGAGGGGAGGGCAGAAAGACCCATGTATGAACCGCTGGCATTGGGGTTCTTCTTGTAAGCACCGATAGCGGCATTACCGCAGATAGTTACACCATAAGCGCTGCCTATGCCAGACAGGGCTACACAGAGGGCAATGCCCAGATAAACCAAAAAGATTTCCATAGTTTTTGAATGTTTATTAATTGTTATTTATTTGTTTTATTTTAATTTACGGAATGGGTCATACTCCTTGCCACCACCGGCAAAGTCGGCGTTCTTGAAGAACTCCACGAAGGTAAGACGCATGGGATGCACGAAGGCACTGATCATGCTCAGGGCAAAGGTGATGCCATGACCAAGGAGCAGGATGATGACCATGACCAGGATACGCAGCCACAGGGGCAAAGTGGCCGTCATGTCCAGAGCCAGCGAGTTGAACACACCACCCAGCACACCACCGGTAAGACCGAGGGCAAAGAGACGAATGTAACTGAGCAGGTCGCCCAACAGGCCTGTTGCCATGCCATAGGTTTCCCACACGCCTCCGCCGATGTTGCTGAGCACACCCAGGACGGGTTTCTTGTAACTGGCAGGATTGTTGTACAGGAATATGCCCACAGCACTGATGCCTATGATGCCCATCAGCAGGTACTGCACCCACATGGCCAGTTCCACACCGCAGGCAGGCAAACCGTAGAGCACGATGGCGCCAAGCAGTGCGGCAACCCACGAGAAGGTGCCCACGGCATAGGGCCAGCCGTAGTTCTTGATGGCCTTGCATCCCTTCAGTATCATGCCCAGAAGCACCTGCACCATGCCGATGATAACGGAAATAACCATCATGGGGCTGTAGCCGAAGATGGGGCCCACGCCATTATCGTTCAGGAAGTAGGGCTTGACGGGTTCCAGGAATGCCCAACTCTGCTGGGTGAGGTCAATGCCGAACAGGGTACCGCACACCAAGCCGCACACCACGGTGGTTCCGCCCAGCCACATGGCCAAACGTCCGTAGGGCCTCATGTCCTGCGCTCCCTTCAGAGCAAGGAACAGACCCACCAGGAAGATGAGCAGGCCATAGCCGGCATCGCCCATGCACAAGCCGAAGAACAGCATGAAGAAGGGGGCGAAGAACTCGGTAGGGTCAAGGTCGGTATAGTTGGGCAGGGAGTACATCTTCAGGATGGGTTCGAACAGGCGCGAGAAGCGTCCGTTGGTAATCTGCACGGGAACGTCGTCCTCGTAGGCAGGGTCCTCCATGTCATAGTAGATGTGCGACTTGTCCAGATATTCGGTCAAAGGAGCGGTAGAGTCGGCACGCACCCAGCCAAGCATCAGGTGCAGGACATCGCCACAGGTCTTCTCGGAACTGAGATGCACCTTGTTCAGGGAAATGTCGTTGCGCACCTCCAGCATGCCCTCCTCCAGAACGGGGAGCAGAGCGTTTGCCACAGCCGACATCTGCTGGCGCACCACATACTTGCGTTTCTTCACATCCTGGATCTCCGCCTTTACCTGCGAGAGCGACTTCTGAGGCAGGGCGAGGTGTTCTGCAGCTATCTCGGGACGGGACTCGGAGAAGGTAACGAAGTAGGTCTTCTTCTTCACCTCGGTCACGGGAACGGCATAGAACTGGTCCAGCCACTCGGCCTTGAACCTCTTGCTCGTACAACGGAAGAAATGCATCTCCATGCCTATGGTCTCGGACAGGCGCTGCACCTTTTCGGGCGAGAAGTCGCCCCAAGGGTCGAGCATTTCAAACTCCTTCTGCAGTTCGTCCTCTTCGTGCAAAAGCACATTCTCCTGCACCTGCAGTTCCTCCACCTTCTCCAAGAGGTTCAGGGGAGAACCGTACTCGGGGGCAAGGGTGTCTGACTTCAGGGCATACTTCGTGCCATAGATCTTCAGGAAGTCCAAGGCACGGGCATAGCGCTGCTCCAGGTAGATGGCCTCCTGCAACTCTGTGCTGGTGGCACCCTGCTGCAACTGAGTGACGTGCACCACGCCCAGTTCGCGGATGGACTCTATGAAGCCTTCATATTCGCGGTCGGTCACCAGAAAGGTGAACTTCTTCATCTTTTCAATCATAAGCCTCTACCTCCTCTCCTTCTGCCAATGATTCGGGTTCCACTGCCTGTGCACGCTTGGCCTGAAGACTCTTCAGAATCTTCTGGCTGGACTTGGACAGGTTCTCCTCGTCCTCCATGAAGCGCTTGATCTTGCGTATGGCCTCCTGATAGCCGGGAATCTGCACCTTCTCGAAGAGGTTGACCTTCTGCGTGGTCTTGCGGCGGGCATGGTCCAGAAGGTCCAGCTTTGCCAGCACGAATTCGCGCTCCACGGCAGTCTTGGCCAATCCCTGCAGAAGCTGTATTCCGTCGAAGTACCATTTCGGGGCGGAGAAAAGTCCGAAGGGCTGAACCTCCAGGCTGATGTTCAGCAGCAAGGGCACGCGCACACCGGCAATCTTCTTCTCGCCGAGTTCCACGTCCTTGAGCGACACCAGCGAGGC
>JAGBYI010000119.1 GCA_017628845.1 Bacteroidaceae bacterium | reverse complement strand
TTACACCCTGCAGACGGTAAACGTCCTGAATCTCGTTAACGATGTACTCCTGAACGGCAGTGGGACCCTTAATGGCCAGGATGTCGGCAGGAGTAATGGCACCGTCAGACAGAGGAGTACCGGCACGAACGTTGTCGTTGTCCTGTACCAGGATCTGCTTGGAGATGGGCACGAGGTACTTGCGAACGTCACCAACCTTGGAGGTGATGGTAATCTCACGGTTACCACGCTTCAGACGACCCATGGTAACAACACCGTCGATTTCAGCAACGACAGCGGGATTGCTGGGGTTACGTGCCTCGAACAGCTCGGTTACACGAGGCAGACCACCGGTAATATCACCGCCACCGCCTACTACACGAGGTATCTTGACAAGGATTTCACCCACACGGGCATCGGAACCGTCGGTAATGGCGATGTGACCACCGATGGGGAAGTTGTAGGTACGCAGGATGTCGCCGTTCTCGTCCAGAATGTGGCAAGCGGGAATCTTGTTGCGGTCCTTGGACTCTATGATGATGTACTCGCTCTGCTTTGTTGCCTCGTCGGTCTCCACGCGGTAGGTTACGTTCTCGATAACGTCCTCGAACTTAACCTTACCAGCACTCTCAGTTACGATAACAGAGTTGAAGGGGTCCCACTGGGCAATGATGTCGCCCTTCTGGACGATGTCACCTTCCTGCTTGAAGAGGGTACTGCCATAGGGAACGTCCTGGCTGAGCAGAACAATACCGGTCTTGGGTTCTACGAAGCGAACCTCGGCCAGACGGCTGACTACAACCTGAGTGGTTCCATTGTCGGTCTGGGCCTCTACGGTACGGAGTTCCTCGAATTCCAGACGTGCCTCATACTTGGCCTTGATCTGTGCATTGGCAACGGCATTACCTGCCACACCACCGGCGTGGAAAGTACGCAGAGTCAACTGAGTACCAGGCTCACCGATAGACTGGGCCGCGATAACACCCACGGCCTCGCCCTTGTGAACCATGCGGCTTGATGCCAGGTTGCGTCCGTAACACTTCATACAAACGCCCTTGCGGCTCTCACAAGTGAGTACAGAACGTATCTCAACCATCTCGATGGGGCTATCCTCAATCTCCTTGGCCTTGGCCTCGGTAATCTCATCGCCAGCAGCAACAATCATCTTGCCTGTTGTGGGATGGATCACATCGTGCACACTGACACGACCCAGGATACGGTCGTAGAGAGAGCTTACTACCTCGTCGCCATTCTTCAGTGCAGTGCACTCAAGACCACGCAATGTGCCACAATCCTCCTCGGTGATGATAACATCGTGAGAAACGTCAACAAGACGACGAGTCAGGTAACCTGCGTCGGCAGTCTTCAGAGCGGTATCGGCAAGACCCTTACGAGCACCGTGGGTAGAGATGAAGTACTCCAGCACGCTCATACCTTCCTTAAAGTTAGAAAGAATGGGGTTCTCAATGGTCAGAGGCTCAGCACCTGCCTTCTGAGGCTTGGCCATCAGACCACGCATACCAGACAACTGACTGATCTGACCGGCACTACCACGAGCACCAGAGTCGAGCATCATGTACACGGCATTGAAACCCTCTTCGGCCTCGGCCATGGTCTTCATCAGAATCTTGGACAGGTCGTTGTTAACCTTGGTCCAGGTTTCAATAACCTGGTTGTAACGCTCCTTGTCGGTGATGAAACCCATACCATAGTCCATGGTGATGCGTTCAATCTCATCGTTACCGCGCTGAACGAGTTCTGCCTTCTGCTCGGGAACGATAATATCGCCCAAGTTGAATGACAGACCACCCTCGTATGCCATCTTGTAACCAAGGTTCTTAATACCGTCAAGGAACTCACAAGCACGGGCAACACCGACGCTCTTGATAACCTTGGTAATCAAACCACGCAGGGTCTTCTTGGCGATAACATCATTGAAGTAGCCAATCTCGGCAGGGATAATCTCATTGGCGATAAGACGGCCCACAGAGGTCTCTACCTGACGCTTGCCCAAAGTACCGTCCTCGAGCAAGTCATCAACTATAACCTTGATGGGAGCATGAATCTCCACACGGTTCTGGTTGTAGGCGATAATAGCCTCCTCGGGGGCATAGAAACTCATGCCAGCACCCTTTGCACCGGGACGAAGCTTGGTAATATAGTACAGACCCAATACCATATCCTGTGAAGGAACGGTGATAGGCTCACCATTGGCAGGGTTAAGAATATTGTGGCTCTGGAGCATCAGAAGCTGAGCCTCCAGGATAGCTTCATTAGACAGAGGCAGGTGAACGGCCATCTGGTCACCGTCGAAGTCGGCGTTGAACGCGGTACATGCCAGGGGATGCAGCTGGATAGCCTTACCCTCGATCATCTTGGGCTGGAATGCCTGGATACCCAGACGGTGCAGTGTTGGTGCACGGTTCAGGAGCACAGGATGACCCTTCATCACGTTCTCAAGGATATCC
>JAGBYI010000118.1 GCA_017628845.1 Bacteroidaceae bacterium | reverse complement strand
GTAGAGGCTTTCAATACCATTATTAACAAATAAGCAATAGGACATTATCATGGCAACATATACAGCTCAGGATTTCAAGAAGGGACAGCCAAGATGGTGCCCCGGTTGTGGTGACCACTTCTTCCTTGCCTCTTTGCATAAAGCAATGGCAGAGATTGGTGTAGCACCTGAAGACATCGCAGTTATCTCAGGCATCGGTTGCTCCAGCCGTCTGCCTCACTATATGGCTACCTACGGAATGAACACCATCCATGGCCGTGCCGCAGCCATTGCAACAGGCTGCAAGGTGGCAAACCCACGCCTTGCCGTATGGCAGGTAAGTGGTGACGGCGATGGCCTTGCCATTGGCGGCAACCACTTCATACATGCCAACCGCAGAAACATAGACCTGAATATGATTCTCCTGAACAATCGTATCTATGGTCTCACCAAGGGTCAGTATTCTCCAACCAGTCCCCGTGGCTTTGTCAGCAAGAGCAGTCCTTATGGTACAGTGGAGGACCCCTTCCGTCCTGCGGAATTGTGCTTTGGTGCACGTGGACACTTCTTTGCTCGTGCCGTAGCAACCGATGCGCCAGGAACCATAGAGATTCTGAAGGCTGCCTATAACCACAAGGGCGCTTCCGTGTGCGAAATTATGCAGGATTGCGTAATTTTCAACCACGGCACTCACGACAACATCTACGACAAGGCAAGCCGTGCCAAGAACACCATCTACGTGAAGCATGGACAGCCTCTGGTATTCGGTGAAAACAACGAGTTTGGTCTTGCACAGGAGGGCTTTGGACTGAAGGTAGTTGAAATTGGCAAGGACGGCATCACCATGGACGACATCCTCGTTCACGATGCAAAGTGCGAGGACAACACCCTGCAGCTCAAGCTTGCCCTGATGGGCGATGGCGACGGTTTCCCCGTGGCTCTGGGCGTGATTCGCGACGTTGATGCTCCCACATACAACGATGCCGTAGAGGCACAGATAGAGGAGGTTAAGGCACAAAAGAAGTATCACACCTTTGCCGAACTCCTCGAGACAAACGACATTTGGGAAGTTAAGTAACCTTTCTAAAACCATAAAGCCCTAAGGACTCTAAGGCCCCTAAAGCCCTTAAAGACCCTAAGGACATTAATGACATTAAAGACCCTAAAGAACAATTAAATGAATTTTGTTGAAGAACTGAAATGGAGAGGAATGCTCCATCAGATGATGCCCGGCACAGAAGAAATGCTTGCATCAGGACAGCAAACAGCATATTTGGGTATTGACCCCACTGCCGACTCTCTGCACATCGGTCACCTTTGCGGTGTGATGATGCTGCGCCACTTCCAGCGTTGTGGCCACAAGCCACTGGCTCTCGTGGGCGGCGCTACAGGCATGATTGGCGATCCCAGCGGCAAGAGCCAGGAGCGCAACCTGCTCAACGAGGAGACTCTGCTCCATAACGTAGCCTGCATCAAGGACCAGTTGGCACGCTTCCTTGACTTCGAGAGCGATGCTCCCAACAAGGCAGAACTGGTGAACAACTACGACTGGATGAAGAACTACACTTTCCTGGACTTCGCTCGCGAAATAGGCAAGTGCATCACCGTTAACTACATGATGGCAAAGGACAGCGTGAAGCGCCGCCTGAACGGAGAGTTCCAGGATGGCATGTCCTTTACCGAGTTCACATACCAGCTGCTGCAGGGTTATGACTTCCTGCACCTTTACCAAGAGAAGAACTGCCGTCTGCAGATGGGCGGTTCCGACCAGTGGGGCAACATCACCACCGGTACAGAACTTATCCGTCGCAAGCTGGGTAGCGAGAACAGCGCCTTTGCACTGACCTGCCCCTTGATTACCAAGGCCGACGGCAAGAAGTTCGGCAAGACCGAAAAGGGAAACATCTGGCTGGACCGCAACCGCACTACTCCCTATGCTTTCTACCAGTTCTGGCTGAACGTTGGCGACGAGGACGCAGAGCGCTACATCAAGATATTCACCTCTCTGGACAAGGAAACAATCGACAGCCTTGTTGCCGAGCACAGTCAGGATCCCGGCATGCGCATCCTGCAGAAGCGCCTTGCCGAGGAAGTGACCTGCATGGTACACTCTCGCGAGGATTACGATGCTGCTGTTGAAGCAAGCAATATCCTTTTCGGCAAGGCCACCAAGGAAGGTCTCTCAAAACTGGACGAAGCAACCTTGCTGGACGTCTTTGCCGGTGTCCCCCAGTTTGAGGTTAGCCGCGAACTGCTGAATGGTGAGGGCATCAAGGCCGTTGACCTGCTGGCTGGCGAAACTTCATGCTTCCCCTCAAAGGGCGAGATGCGCAAGCTCACTCAGGGTGGCGGAGTTTCTATAAACAAGGAAAAACTTACCGCCTTTGACCAGGCACTGACCGAGGCAGACTTGCTTAACGATAAGTACATCCTTGCACAGCAGGGCAAGAAGAAGTACTTCCTGATTATTGTCAAATAGGTTTCAGCCTCTCCTCCCATATGGGGAACCTATAGAGAGCAAAATACGGTACAAAAGACAAAATAAAGTGTCGAAGACAAAATAATCATGTGCCTGTAGCACGATACTGAATATTTTTTTGTACCTTTGCAACCGCAAATGTAAGCCCGCGAGGCTATGATTTGTATAGGATTGGGCTATGGTGTAATGGTAGCACAAGACATTTTGGTCGTCTTTGTTCTGGTTCGAGCCCGGATAGC
>JAGBYI010000117.1 GCA_017628845.1 Bacteroidaceae bacterium | reverse complement strand
GTGCAGACGGATACCGTCAAGGAGGCAGGCATGGTCTTCAGCATCATAGACAATCACGTCATGACGACATACCAGTGCGTCGATCGTCGAGACGATACCCTGGTAACCGAAGTTGAACTCGAAGGCAGCCTCTTTCTTCTCGAATGCTGCAAGCCTGCGCTCGAGCTCTTCGTGAAGATGTGTCTGTCCTGTCATCATTCGGCTTCCCATAGGGTATGCCAGGCCCCATTTCGCAGCGGCTTCTGCATCTGCCTTGCGGATCTCGGGATGGTTTGCAAGACCAAGATAGTTGTTGAGGCTCCAGCACAGAACGTCCTGTCCGTTAAATTTCATATTTGGACCAAGTTCGCCCTCAAGGCGTGGGAATGCGAAATAACCTTCAGCTTTTTCACGGTACTGTCCGATAGGACCACCTGCTGACTTTCTGATTCTGTCAAAAATATCTGTAAACATGTCTATTGATTTTTGATTGTTTCTTTTGATACAAGTCCCATCATTCTGAAAAGGAATTTAGGGAGATTCTTTTCCGGATTACGCTTCTTCATGTCGATGAACCATCCCAGTTTCTTGATTACCGGTACCTTGTTCGTCTCTACAAGTTCAACCAGGGTTCCGTCCGGATCCTCGATATATGCAAAGCGTCCAGATGCGTCTCCCATATCGAAGATCTCTCCGTCAGGACAGCTGTCCACTGTGAAAGGATGACCTTTTTCTGCACAGAACTTCTTCATATTGTCCATTCCTGTCACGTCGAAGCATACCTGGATAAAGCCGGGGTCGCCCCAATAGCGTCCTTCGTAAATCCTACGTGGAGTGTATTCAAGAGCTTGTACAAGCTCTATCGTCGAGTCTCCGAAGAGTTCTGCGAATGCGCCTTTGCGCTTCGGAGCGCCGAGGATGACCCTGCGGCAGTTCTTGTCGGAACCTGGCATGAAGAAATGCTTGCTGAACGCTCCTGTGGTGTCACTGATTATTCGGTCGTAGCCAAGTACATCACGATAGAATCTGATAGATCTCTCCATGTCGGTGACGCCAATGACAGCACCGATCATTCCACCAGTGAACTTGTTCTGATCGATGAATACATCTTTCCTTTCTACGATCTGGAAACAGTTGCCATAGAGGTCCTTTATATAGAAGCATGGCGTACCGTCCGGAAGGGTTTCGGGAGTGGTGCAGTCTGGCCATTTATTAGAAACCCAATTATAGAACGCCGCTACATCACGGCATTTGAGCTTTGCAGCAAAGATGCCGAGGTCTCCAACCGATATGGCAAACGGACACGGCTCCGGCTTACGTTTTGAGTACTGCCATATTTCGAAGCCTCCACCGCCCTGAAGATTGACTGCGATGCCGGCGTGACGCTGATGCGGCTTTCCGCCTGTATATGGGAGCATGCGCTCCGCTACTGTGTCGTCCTCCAGAATCTTCACGTCAATTCCGAACATCTCAATGTACCAGTTCCATGACTCTCTGAAGTCCACAGTACCGGTACCGATCTGCTGGATACCGGAAATCATAAATGACTCCATATATTATAAAGGTTTAGATTTTAGTCACATCTTTTATAGTAAACCGTTTTACTATTTTCGTGCAAAGGTAGGAAAATATTCATAGATTCCAATTGTAATTTTACTTGACTATATAGAAAAGAAAATAGATCAAAAAGCCAAAACCGCCGACTTCTTGAGATTAGGAGGTATTAATGAAAGGCAGGCAGCTATGCTTTCGATTATTAACAATAACCCTCAAACGG
>JAGBYI010000018.1 GCA_017628845.1 Bacteroidaceae bacterium | reverse complement strand
TGCAGGTCAGATACCTTGATAATAAGGGAGTCTACGTAGGTTCCTGCCTTGGACAATCCGCTCTTGTGTATGGCGCGAAGTTCTGGACTAAAGGTCAAATTCAGTTTTATCTCGCTATTGATCTCTATCAACGCCCAGCCATTGCCGCTTTGAATATAGTATCCGCCTTCGTCAGATGTCTCCATCGTAATCGGGTTGTTTACTATTTCCACGTTAAAGCCTATGCATCTGTTTGCTTGCAACAGAACTTGGCCTGTCTTTTCAGTAAATGTTGTACCCTTCTTGGAGATGTTGAATATGCGGTCTCGGCCTCCGGAAATGTCCAATACCATCTTGTATGCATATCCTTCGTTGGTCTTTTGTGGAGTATCACATACAGGGTCCTTGTTGACGGTGGTGCTGATAACGAGTTCGTCGGACTTCGACATGAACACAACAGCCGCCTTGCCGCCCAATTGTTCCTCTTTGGAGAGTCTTGAATCCTTTGATATTGTTATCATGGATTCCTGTGCCCTGGCAAACATGGTTGCGCAGGACAGGACGAATAATGTCAGTAAACGCAGTTTCATGTTTTCTTTATTTTATCATGTCCTCCACAGAACTCATGTTGAAGATGTCCTCCTCGGGCAGGGGCTGCTTCTTGCCGCCTCCGGTTGCCACATAAGTGGGCTGCCAGGTTCTTACCTCGATGACGGGTTCGTTCTCGTTGGTGAAGTTCCAGAGCAGGAAGACGTAACCCTCGTCGCTATAGTTGCTGGACTTCCATTCCTGGAACAGGCGCACGCCATAGTAGTTGGGATTGTTCTGCGAACGGGTGATGCCGGGGCATCCTCCATCGTCTGAACCGCCGCCAATTTCGCTGAACTTGACGTCAATGTACTTGTTGCGCAGGAATGCACGCTTCAGGTTGGTGAGATACTCCTGCTTGGTCTGCTTGTTGTAGACAACCTTGGCATTGGACTGGCCGAAGTCGTTGGGGCGTGTGCGTATAACCTTGCCGGTGATGATTACGGCATCGTCGCTGAAAATCTTTTCCATGAAGGCGATGTCCTTGGTACAGTAGGCGGTGCGGAACTGCTCTATGTAGTCCAGGATTATCATACGGCGTTCGGTCTCGACCACAGAACCGCAACGTTCCATGCTCTCGGACAACTGGGCGTCCAGGGCAAAGCGGAAGTCGGTAATCCTGCCGGTCTTGTCGAACTCTATTACCGCCTCCTGGTAGGTGCCGCTTGTGAACGTCTCGTCCTGAGGCTCAAGAATCAGCGGAATCTGGCGCAGGAGATAAGACTTCTGCAAGGGCCAGCATCTGTCCACCACCTCCTCGTCGTCGCAATAGAAGTGCACCGTGGACCACAGGGTAACAAGCATGTTCTTGGCATGGTCGTCCATCTGCAGGGAGGAGGTGTTGATGTCCCTCTTGCCGTAGTAGGCCTCGTTTATCTCGGTAAGGACCTGTCCGAGGTTTGCCTCCATCTTCTGCAGGATGGCAGGATTGTCAAAACCCTCGTCCACCGTAATGGTCACGGTAATTGCATTGGCAGAGAGCACTGCTATCAATGCAAACATACATAATATTATCCTTTTCATATCCTTCTTATTTCTTTATTTTAATGCCTATTGCCCCGTTGCCCTTGTAGTTGGAAATCTGGTCGGGCTGGCCTGTCTTCAGGTTTGTACGCTCTGCTCCCTCGCTCAGTATGGCACGGATGACACCTTCCTTGCTGAAGATGGCAATGACGTATTCCTCGGGGGATGTTATAGTATTCAGTTTCTGGAAGTCGGCAATCTTGCCTTCTGCCTTCAGGTTTTTAAGCAGAGTGGACATCTGGCCAGTGTTCTCGCATTCCAGCAACTGCTTCTTGATGATGTCTTCTGGAGACTCTGGCTTTGCCACAGGTTCGGCAGGAGCGGCCTCGGGCTCTTTCTGTACAACCTTCATCACGGCCACGTTGCCCGCGGGGATAATGTCCGATTTCTTGACATACATGAACGCTCTGAACCAATTGCCTCTGGGCAGGGTCATGTCCTCTACAGAGTAATTGGTGTTCACCGTAATGACGTTGCTGGCACCTGCAAACTTCTTTTGCTTAGCCACCCACTCGTTCACATTCTGATAGAGGATTTCCTTTGCCAGGTCTATGGCTGCCTGTTGGTCGGCCATTGTTGCCTCGGCATAGATGTAATCCGAATTCTTCTTGATGGCATTGATCTCCTTCTTCTTCTCGTCTACCGTACTTTGGGCAAAGATTGAGGTACAGGAGAACAATGCTACGGCCAGTGTCAGGGCCATCCTTATCTTCTGTTGCATAACTGATTATTTTACTGGTTCAAATTCTGTAGGGTTCAGCACATTGTCCGATACATTATGTAGCGGGACGTAGCAATATAGCCTTGCCAGGGCAAGTTTCTTTTCTGGCGTCTTTACAGCACCTTCGGGCACGTCTATGCTAAGCAGGTGCAGATAGCCTCCGGTCTCATTGACCATGAACACGGAGCATCTGTAAACATCGCCCTGCTTGCTCTTCAAACCGAAATAAGGCACGCAGCCCTCTTCTATGCATATCTGGCGCCATACCTTGTAGTCCACGGTAGCACTGTCTGTTCGCAGGCCGTACTTGTCCAACTTGATTCTCACCTTCATGCCGTGGTCCGACTCGGCGGCAATCATTATGTTGGATATGGACTTTGTCATGCGGGCGGTGTCTGAAACCAAGGTCCATGGAGCGTCCTGGCTTGTCCTGGTATAGAACAGGTCGCTACGAACCATGGGGCTGATGAAGAACTTTCCATGCCTGGTGTGTTCCGTCCCGCCGGCAGAGACATTTGCCTGTGGCAACACAAAGCCATTGCCCAATCCACGACGAAGTTTCCTGAACAGCATATTCTCCAGTTCCAGGGCATTGCATCCCGTCAGCAACTGATAGTCCATCTGGAAGGACATCTCCAGGAGTTTCCTGCCTCCGTCTGTCCATGAGACCTTGTAGACACGAAGGCCGACATGACTCTCCGAAAAGGATACCGTCGTGTCCAGTGCCAGGGCTGTCTGTGCATTGCCGTGGGCGAAGTGCACCTTGTCCCAAGCCATCTTGAACTGCTCGTCGGAATCGTCGGGGAAGGCATTGCGGGCCAACAGATAGCGTTCCAGGAAATCATAGATAGGCAGGGGATGCTGTCTGCGCATTTCCTCGGAAAAGAGGAGCAGGCCTATGTGCTCCACCTCCTTCCATTCATTCACACGGACCGTAAGTTTCCTGCCCTTGTACGTATATGTATAATGTGTACCGGGTGCAAGGCTTTCAAGGCCTGTCATGCCCACACAAGAGGCCAGTTGCTCAAGTCCCTTTGTTGCAAAGCCGGCAGCCTGAGCACTCGCAACTAATGCCAGAGCAAGGAGTACTGCTGAAAGTATACGTTTGAAGTTCATACCCTAAATGCTTTATCAAAGAATCCTATCCAGCAGGGTACACCTCTGGATAGGATTGTCTTTTTATGGTTTCTTATCTATGTACCTTGACGGTATTGCCGTCCTTCTTGTACAGAGTGACGAAAGTAGGCTTGCCGTTCTCGAATACACCCTCGATACGTTCGCCGGGTTCGGCAACAACATCCTTGGTGGGTACCACTCTCTGCTGCTTGGTGTATGTCAGCACACCTGCACCGTCGGGCTGGCCGTCCACGATGTCGCCGGCATACTTGCCATAACCCAGATCCAGAGTGCCCTTATAGCGTTCGCCAGGCATGTGGGCAGGCTTCTTTGCAACCTTCTTGGGAGCCTCCTTAACGGCAGGAGCAGCAGGCTCCTTCTTTTCCTGAACTTCCTCGGCGGGAACCTCGGGCTTCTGGGCGGGAACGGTGTCTATCACCACTACTTCTGGTTCGGGAGCAGTCTTTTCATCTCCACCGCCAAGCAGAGCAAAAGCAGCACCACCACCTGCCAACAAGGCAACGACAACGCCACCTATTACCTTCTTGCCATTCTTGTCCCACCATGAACGTGGAGGGGGACATTCACGCAGGGGTTTGCCACACTCGGCACAGACGAAATCCTTGCGGGCAGGGATTTCCTGCACTTCCTTAGTCTTACACTTTGAGCAACTGTCGTTCAGGCAGATGCCATATCTGTTGCGAATACGTTCGCTTCTATTTGATGCCATATCTATTTTATTGTTTTGCTTGTTATGAATCTATATTATTATCCCATTGGAGGAGGTGTGGGGCCACCCATTGGGGGAGGTGTGGGCTGTCCGGACATTGCTGCTGGGGGAGCAAAAAGGGCCTGCAATGCAGGAACCTGACCTGCGGGAGCCCATGCGGGCATACCTTCCATCCAAACCATTGTCTGTGCTGTCAGTTGGCCGGCCTGTGCATACTGCTTGCATGTTGCATAATTGTAGGGGCCATAACTCTGACCTGCTACGTTTATGAACAGATTTACCTGTGGCTCCTGGAAGACAGGAGGTGTAGGACCGCCTGGAGGAGGAGGTGTAGGACCGCCTGGAGGAGTCGTCATGCCCTGGGGCTGGCCGAATGGTTGCTGAGCCTGGCCGAATGGTTGCTGAGCCTGGCCGAATGGTTGCTGAGCCTGACCGAACGGTTGCTGAGCCTGACCGAATGGCTGCTGGGCCTGACCGAACGGCTGCTGAGGCTGAACCAATTGCTGATTGTACAGTGTATTAGCGGCCAGTTTTGCCTGTATCTCCTCTTCGTTCAGAGCAAATACGGAGGGAAGGTTCTTGCCGTCGCCCTCGCTATGCAACAGGATTGCATTGGTTACGTCAGTATTGGGATTGCCGGTATTCAGGAATCGCTCGTAACGCTCCTTGTATGGAGACATCCAGTCGATGGCACGCATGGGGAAGTTGTAGGACACGGTCATGATGCAGAGTTCGTCCTTGCGTGGGCTCTTGCGGTCGATGATAATGTCGGTGCGTGCTGTGCTCTGGTTGAAGGAGTTCTTGATAGCGTCCTCCAGTTTGTCGGCAAACTTGCTCAGTCCCACATTCTCGTCGGGAGAGGGGATAGACACAAGGATTACCTTCTTGTTTATGCTCGCAGGGTTGGTTGGGCTGAGATTGCCCTCGTTGTTGCGCAGGTGCATCTGAATCTGGTCATTGTTCAGTTTCAGGAAGGCACCGCTCTGGGATACGATGTCGTGAGCGAACTTCTTGATGTCGTCGTCAGTACGGAGTTTCTGCTGCAACTGGGTAAGGATGTTGAGACCAAGCACCTTGTTGTCGCTATCTGCCTTCTCGTCGTGCTTTGCCTTGACAACGGCAGAGAGTTTCACGTCGAACGCATCCTTGATGTCGTCCACGCTGATTTCATTGGCAAGACGGCCGAAGTTGACAAATTCCTCCTGAGGCAGGATTGACTCGCGGAGCTGGCGGGAGATGTTGGGCATGTCCACCTTGTCTATCTTCAGATCTACCTCGAACTCTGTCATGGCATCGTCCTCGCTCACCTCGATGATGGCGCCCTTCATGTCCTCCAGGCCCTTGTTCACCTTGCGCTGCGCGGCAACCAGGCGCTCTGTCTCCTCGATGGCCTCGTTTATCTTCTGGCTGAAGGAGAGGATGTCGGCATCCATCTTGCCCAGTTCCACGAACACCTTGGCGGCCAATTGCTTGGCAAACTCCAGGGCGATGAGCATGGTCTTGGCGGTGTAGTAGTCGGTCAGGATTCCCTGGTGGTCGGCATAGCGGCGTGCGCCGGCACCTACCATTCTCTGCAGGATACCCAGACGGCTCCATTCGGAAACGTTGTCCAGACGGTCCTGGTCGCAAGCCTCGTATTCCTCCTTGGCCTCCTTGATTCGTGCTTCCAGTTCGGTACGGATTTCGCCCATACGCTCGAGCAGCAACTTGGAAACCTTCTGCAATTCCACGATGGAAATGTCGCCAACCTTCCACTTCTCGAACAGTTCTGACTCAATGCCATGGCGTATTTCCTTGGAAATCTCAGGAAGAGCCTTGGCCTTGCCTACGTAGAAGGACTCCACGCCCTCCTCGCGGAAATGGCTTGTGTAGAACTCGGCCATGATGTTGTCCAGTTCGTTCAAGGGGCAATCGGCCTTCTTGGCATCCTCGGCATAGCCGATAGCCTTGTCGTGCCAGTAGTCGGAGAACAGGGGATAGTCGGCATCGGACTCCAGCACCTTCACTTCCTGGGTCAGGTGCTTCTCGTCCAGCATCCACTTGGACAGGTTGTCGGAGTTCAGGTATTCCTTTCTGTAGTCCTTGTTGCGCTCCTCGTTGACGAAGCCCTGGTTCTCGCGCCAGTTGTTGTACTTGAACTGATACAGCACGCTTTCGCCCACGGTGTAAGTGATGTGCTTCAGGATGCGGAGTTCGGGATACATCACTCGCTTGATACCGAAAGAAGATATCTTCTTGGTTCTTGCAACAGGAATCCTTCCATCAGCACCGGCATTGGCAGCCTCGTCGTACTCATAGGCAAAGTCATCCATATTCTCGTATCTGAAAGCATGCTTGATGGCCACCAGATTATCGGCAGTTTCGTTCACCACGAATATGCGTGCGAAGATGTAGTCGCTGACTATCTTGGGCAGTTCCTTCAGGGAATTGACGGTAACGCCGTTTTCGTTCACATTGCTGTAAATGGTAAGACCATTGGCCACACCCTTTACCTTGTCGCTATGCTGCTTTGCTTCTCCTCCGCCAGTAACATCCTGGGGGAACCAGCGTCCTGCCTGCAGGGCATTGAGTTCTGCCAGTGCGGCATAGCCGTTCTGGTAGTAGCGGCCCTGGTCCATGTCTGCCTTAGGCAGATGCATCTCAGGCATCATGGCATAAACACTGATTACGGCTTCGGGGAATGCCTTACGTGTCTGCACCACAACGTCTACAATAGAGCCGGAACCTGTACCGCCGCACAGACCTGCAAAGATATTGATATACAAAGTACTTGTGTCGCCTGAAATGCTCTGGCATCGTGCGAAGGCATCGCGCAGGCTATTGACATAACCGATTGCATTGGCGGCAAACAACAGACGGCCGGCACGACGCTTCTGGCCTGCTGCCTCGCCCAGAGAACCAATGGCAGACTTCACGCCGCTCACATTTTCCACAATACCCTTGACAGAAGGATAACTGCCTATGTGATCCAGGATGTGCTCTACATCCACGGCCTTGATGTTCAGGAACTCGTTGTTGGTGAACGAAGCATCCTGACCCATAACGCGGAAGTCGGGACGTGAACGTCCGTCCTTGGGCATCATCTCGTCGGTAGAGTCTACGTAGAGCAGTGCCACGGGGAGTTTCTTGCGCTCCTCGGCGGTGGGATACTCTTCGAACATGCGCATTTTGAACGCCTTCAGGATCTTGCCACCTGTGCCTCCAAGACCAACCAGAATATGGTTGCCTGTGCAATAATTTTTTGTTGACATAAGCTTTAGGTTTTTATATTAGATTGATATTATGTTTTCTTCTCTTCTCTATCGTCTTCCATGCGTGTTCACCCGAGGGCGTCGTGTGCCTCCCGGCATGGGACGGGAACCGGCAGAGGACCTGCGGTCGGAATGTGTGCCCCGGACGGGAGAAGCATAGCGCTTGTCCAGGGTCTTTATCCCCAGGACTCCCGCCACAACCACGAAGCCAAGGCACCAGAGCAGCCTGCGCACTATGTATTTGCGCATGAAAGAACGCAGTTCGTCGGCAATGGCAGATGGCAACTGGCGGGCATTGAAGCCGGAGAACTCGCCTCCGCTGATGTAGTGCTCCAGCAGGGGATACTCGGCAATGGCCTTCTTTATCACCACGTCGGCCTGCTCGGTGGGAACCTCTTCCCAGCCCTCATAGATGTTGTCCACCACCTGGGTGAAATACCCCTCATACTCGTCAGCAGTATCAATGATTTTCAGGGAACCCACTATCATCGTACACTGAAACGCCAGCAGGACAAAGAGCAAGGCGCCTATCAGATAGGACCAGACAGAAAAAAGCGCATCCTTCCACCACCCCTTGATGATGAAGACAAACAATGCCATGCACAACAAGGCTATCAGGATGCCCCAAAAGAGACTGCCTACCGAATACTGAATAATGTTCCAAAGTGCCATATCTTTTATTTTATAGATTTAAGGTAAAATGAACAAGGAATTTACTTGCGGGGAACTACATGTAAGACACAAAGCACATAGGATTCATGCCCAAACCGGTACTGGTTTCGACATGAACCCTATGTGTCTGCATAGCCTCTTGGATGAGAGAAGTTTTGCATAACCCGCATTGGGATAGGCGGACGATGATTGATTGTCAGCGCAGCATACCGCAATCATGGTCTCGTTCCACAGGGAAAGAGGCGACACGACTGTTGGGGTATGGTCCAGAATCATCATGTATGCATATTGTCTTGTATGTGGAGCAAAGTTACTATTTTTAAAGATAATTACAAACAAATTAACATATAATATGCAACTTCATGCTCCTTTTATATAATATTATACAGGAAACAGCAACACGACGTGCTGAAATGTAGCAAAAACACTCCTCACGAGGGCGGACTTCACTCCTCACGAGGGCAGACTTCGGTCGTCCCGAGGACCAAGGTGAAAGTTCCGGGAACTCTCGGTCCGGTCCTCGGGACGACCAAAATGGGTTATTTCTTGGAGATGTAGTCAACAATCCACTGGCCTACCTCGCGAGTACCGTATTTGGGAGCGCCTTCCACCTGAATTTCGGGGGTGCGGACGTTCTCTGCCAGGCTGGCATTGACGGCTTCGCGGATGAGGGCGCCTTCTTCCTTCAGGTCGAAGTACTCATAGAGCATGGCTACGGATAGAATTTGTGCCAAGGGGTTAGCGATATTCAGTCCCTTGCCCTGAGGCCATGAGCCGTGGATGGGTTCGAATACGGGGGTACTGCTACCTGTGCTGGCACTGGGGAGCAGCCCCATGGAACCAGTAATAACGGAACCTTCGTCGGTAAGAATGTCGCCAAAGGTGTTTTCGGTAACCATCACATCAAAGAACTTGGGGTCCTGAATCATGCGCATGGCGGCATTGTCCACGTACATGAAATCGGTCTCCACATCGGGATACTGGGGTGCTATCTCCTGTGCCACCTTGCGCCACAGACGGCTGGAAGCCAGAACATTGGCCTTGTCCACCACGGTGAGGTGCTTGCGGCGCTGGCGTGCATACTGATAACCTACGTGCAGGATGCGCTCCACCTCGGGACGGGTGTAGTAGTTGGTGTCCAGTGCTTCTTCCACGCCATCGGCATTGATAGTAGGTTCCTGTTTCTTACCAAAATACATGCCGCCAGTGAGTTCGCGGATGCAGATAAAGTCGGCGCCACGAACAATCTCGTCCTTCAGGGGAGACTTGTGTATCAGGCACTCGAAGGTCTCCACGGGGCGGATGTTGGCATACAATCCCAACTTCTTGCGCATGGCCAGCAAGCCCTGCTCGGGGCGCACCTTGGCGGTGGGGTCGTTGTCAAACTTGGGGTCACCCACACTGGCAAAGAGCACAGCATCGGCCTGCTCGCAAATCTGGAAGGTCTCCTCGGGGAAAGGGTCGCCCACCTCGTCAATGGCATGAGCACCACATAGGGCGGTTTCGTAACTTACCTCGTGACCAAACTTCTGAGCCACGGCGCTGCACACGGCCACGCCCTGCTCCATAATCTCCGGACCTATTCCGTCGCCCGGAAGGACGGCAATCTTGAGTTTCATATTTATCAGACCCCTCCCCTTACCCTCCCACAAGGGGAGGGAGTATATAGCACTGGGGAATTGGGGATTTTATTAAAGGGTTAATATATTTGTTTATGCTTAATATTTATTGTCGGTTGTAACTACTCCCCTCCATAGGGGGCGAGCGAGGTCTTTAGAAGATGGACTGAATGTCCATCTGTGCCTCGGGAGGGGAGCACTCCCCAGTGCGACGCGCGGACTGGTTGGGGAGGGGTCCCCCTTTTCAATAATCCTTCTCTATCAAATTTAGCATCTTTATTACAGCCTTGATGGCAGCGCCCATCTGGTCGGCATCAAGTCCACGGGTGCGAAGCACCTTGTCCTGCCAGTCCCATGTTATGACGGTCTGCACCAGGGCATCGGTACGTCCACCGGGAGGAATACCTACGGTATAGTTGACCAGCCAGGGGAATTCGCGCCCAAGTTTCTCGCGATATATATGACGGATGGCACGCACAAAGGCATCGAACTGACCATCGCCAGTGGCCTGCTCCTCATAGGTCTTGCCATGAATCTCCAGGCGCAGGCTTGCCATGGGTTTGAGGCCATAAGCCGTTGTTACCACGTAGGACAAGAGTTTGACATCCTCCTCGGCAACACCATGGCGCACAACATCGGAGATAATGAAGGGGAGGTCCTCCTGAGTGACTATCTCCTTCTTGTCGCCAAGTTCTATGATACGGTCTGTAACGAGTTTGGTTTCTTCGTTGCTAAGTTCAAGACCAAGTTCTTCAAGGTTTTTGAGGATATTTGCCTTGCCGGAAGTCTTGCCAAGGGCATATTCACGCTTGCGGGCAAAACGCTCGGGCAAAAGGTCGTTCATATACAGGCCAGCCTTGTTGTCGCCATCGGCATGCACACCTGCCACCTGGGTGAAGACATTTTCGCCCACAATGGGCTTGTTGGGCGGAACGATGATGCCAGAACATGTCTCCACAAGATGCGACACCTCGCCAAGCTGCTCCTCGTTGATATGTGTGTCAAGCGTCGCCTGGTCGGCAAGCACAGCCTGCACGCTCGCCAATGGGGCATTGCCAGCACGCTCGCCAAGTCCGTTAACTGCTGTATGGATGCCCTTGCAACCTGCCTGTGCGGCGGCCAGGACATTGGCAACGGCCAGGTCATAGTCGTTGTGGGCATGGAAATCGAAATGCGCCTCTGGATAGCGTGCCACCATCTGGCTGATGTACAGGCTCACCTGCATGGGATTGAGCACGCCCAGGGTGTCGGGCAACATGAAGCGCTCAATGGGAGTATTCTGCAAACCGTCCATCAGGGCAAAGACATAGTCGGCAGAGTCCTTGATGCCGTTGGACCAGTCCTCAAGGTACACGTTTACGTTGACTCCCTTCTCGGTGGCATAAGCAACCACATTGCGTATATCGCTGATGTGCTCCTCTACGGTCTTGCGCAACTGGCCCTCGCAATGTCTGCGCGAACCTTTGCACAAAAGATTGAGATGACGGCAACCGGTACTCAGCAACCAGTCCACCGATGTCTTGCCATCGCAAAAGCCAAGAACCTCAATGCGATCTATCTTTCCTGCTCGCTCAGCCCATTTGCAAATGCTTGCAACAGCCTGCTTTTCACCCTCGCTGACACGCGCCGAGGCAACCTCTATACGGTCAACCCCCACTTTTTCCAGCAAGGCGCGAGCTATCATCAGCTTCTCATGAGGCATGAAAGAGACACCACTCGTCTGCTCTCCATCGCGCAGGGTGGTGTCCATTATTTCTATAGCATGATTCTTGTGATTATTTATGCTCATATTCCTCTATCTTACCCTTGTTCTCCAAGAGGAAATCAATATCGTCAAGGGCATTCATCAGGCAGTATTTCTTATAACCATTAATCTCAAACGTCTCAGAATGTCCTGTAGCCATATTTGTTACCGTCTGGTTGGGCACATCTACCTTAACTTCCGCCTGTGGGTTGGCAAGCACGGTTTCGAACAGTTCCTGCTGGAACTCCTTGCTAACTATCACAGGAAGCACGAAGCAATTAAGCAGATTGTTGCGGTGTATATCGGCAAAGGAACTGCTGATAACCACACGCACACCATAGCCGGCAATGGCCCATGCTGCATGCTCACGACTGGAGCCAGAGCCCCAGTTCTGACCACCAATAATGATTTCGTGAACACCCTTCTTGGGTTCCTCACAATACTCTGCCTTGTTCATCACGAAGTCTGACACAGCATTGCCCTCTGCATCAAAGCGCAGGTCGTGCATGAAGGCGTCGCCAAAGAACTTGGGGTCGCGTGTGGTACTTGCCAGATAGCGTGCTGGTATGATGAGGTCTGTATTGCAATTGTCAATCTGAATGGGAATACAGGTTGACTGAATTATATCGAATTTTTGTTTAGCCATAATCTTACAATTTACGAGGATCAGTTACTACACCTGTGATAGCCGAAGCGGCAACAACAAGGGGACTTGCCAAGATGGTGCGTGCACCAGGTCCCTGACGGCCCACAAAGTTACGATTGCTTGTTGAGATTGACAACTTGCCTGCGGGAACCTTATCGGGATTCATGGCAAGACAAGACGAGCAACTGGGCAGACGAAGTTCAAATCCAGCCTCCTCCAGAATCTTGTCTATACCCTCGTCAATAATCTGCTGGCGAACCAACCATGAACCAGGCACAAGCCAAGCGACAACATTATCAGCCTTCTTCTTGCCCTTAACAACAGAGGCAAAGGCACGGAAGTCCTCAATACGGCCATTGGTGCAGGCACCAAGGAAACAATAGTCCACGGGAGTTCCCTCCAGTTTCTGGCCTGGTTCGAACTGCATGTACTCCAGCATGCTTAGGAACTGCTGACGCTCGTCCTCAGCAATGTCTTCCAATGCAGGGATACACTCGTCAATGGCAATACCGGCACCTGGGTTTGTACCGTATGTGATGCGAGGTGCTATGTCCTCGGCACGATATGTCACTTCCTTGTCAAAGACGGCATCAGGGTCGGAATAGAGTTTCTTCCACTCCTCCACGGCCTTGTCCCATGCCTCACCCTTGGGAGCGTATTCACGGCCTTTAAGATAAGCGAAGGTTGTCTCGTCGGGAGCAATAAGACCTGCACGGCTACCCATCTCGATGGAAAGGTTGGACAGAGTCAAACGGCCCTCCATGCTCATGTTGCGCACGGTAGAACCTGCATACTCTACGGCATAACCAGTTGCGCCAGATGTTGTCAACTTAGCCATAATATAAAGAGCCACGTCCTTTGCGGTTGTACCTTCGGGCAATGTTCCCTCTATATTTATGCGCATGGTTTTAGGCTTACTCTGCAAGATTGTCTGAGAAGCCAGAACCTGAGCCACCTCGCTTGTACCGATACCCATAGCTATAGCACCAACGGCACCATGTGTAGAGGTGTGCGAGTCGCCACAAACGATGGTCATGCCCGGCAATGACAATGCCTTCTCGGGACCAACCACATGGATGATGCCATTGTCCTTTGTTCCCATGGCAAAATGGCGTATGCCAAACTCTGCACAGTTCTTTGCCAAGGTTTCCACCTGCTTGCGGCCAATAGGATCGTCAATGCGCTCCTGCTGGTCGCTGGGTGTATTGTGGTCGGGCATTGCAACCACCTGCTCGGGACGGAACACACGGATGTTCTTGTCCCTCAATGTATCGAAAGCCTGTGGTGTTGTCACCTCATGGCAATACAATCTGTCTATATACAATTGTGTGGGACCATCCTCCACCTGCTGAACGACGTGGGCGTTCCAGATTTTGTCGAACAAAGAGACCCCCTCTGCCCTTTGGGCATCTCCCCCTCTATGGGGAGAGCCATCCGGGGTGTTTGATATTACAATTTCCTTCATTTTATAATGTATTCTTTAATTTTGCTAATTACTGACTCTGTTTCATTTATTACCTCCTCATTGGTAAAGCGAAGGATTTTAAAACCAAACCTTTCCAATTCTTCTGTCCTGTATGCATCGTGAATCATCTGTTCATCTGTATAATGATACGCACCATCCACTTCTATAACCAAGTTCTTTTCTAAGCATATAAAATCAACTATATAATCATAAATAATATGCTGACGTTTGAACTTTACACCAAGTGTCCCACATCGCAATTGTTGCCACAAGCATATTTCTGCTGTTGTTTGGTTGTTGCGATTCTTACGTGCAAAGACCTTTAACAAGTCATATCGATCTGGACTTGCTGTTTGGAAATCACGAATCATGGTATTGCCTCAATAATCAATACATCCACAGATTATCATTCCGCCAGGTCTCCCCATAGAGGGGGAGATGCCCAAAGGGCAGAGGGGGTCTTTTACTTAAACTTATTTATACAGTCAATATATGCTTCCACTGAAGCGGTTACTATATCGGTATTGGCACCGAAACCATAGTAGACGCGACCGTCGTGCTCTACCTGCATGTGCACCTTGCCCATGTCGTCAGATCCCTTGCTGATGGCCTGAATGGTAAATTCTTTAAGAATCATCTCGCGTTTGATGATAGTCTTGACGGCACGGATAGCGGCATCCACTGGACCATTTCCGCTGGCGGCTGCCTCAAACTGCTCGTTGCCGATAAGCAGACCAACGCTTGCCACGCTCTTAACACCCTTACCTGTAGTAACCTGCAGATAGTCAAGCTTAATGTTGTGCGACGCGGAACGGTCGGCACCTGCCAGAACAAGGATATCATCGTCGGTAACCTCCTTCTTCTTGTCGGCAAGTTTCAGGAACTCCTGATAGATAGCATCCAGTTTCTCGCCCTCCAATTCCACACCATTCACACTGAGGCGATGGCGCAGGGCGGCACGACCGCTACGGGCAGTAAGTACGATGGCATTGTCGTCGATGCCCACCTCCTTGGGATCCATAATTTCGTAGGTGCTGACGTTCTTCAGCACACCATCCTGATGTATGCCACTGCTATGTGCAAAGGCGTTCTTGCCTACCACGGCCTTGTTGGGCTGAACAGGCATGTTCATCAGACTGCTCACCATACGGCTGGTGGGGTATATCTTGGTAGTATTGATGTTTGTCTGAATGCCAAGGTCGGGATGTGTCTTGAAAATCATCGCCACCTCCTCTAAACTGGTATTGCCGGCACGCTCGCCGATACCGTTAATGGTCACCTCCACCTGACGGGCACCATTCAGCACTCCTGCCACGGTGTTTGCCGTTGCCATGCCAAGGTCGTTGTGGCAATGTGTGGAGAGTATTGCCTTGCCTGCCGCAAAAGCATCCACATGCTCGTAAAGATACTTGATCTTCTCGCCATACTCGTAAGGGGTGCGGAAGCCAGTAGTATCGGGGATGTTGCACACGGTGGCACCTGCCTTACACACGGCCTCAATGACACGTGCCAGGTACTCATTGTCGGTGCGACCGGCATCCTCGGCATAGAACTCCACATCCTCTACATAGCGCTTGGCATACTTCACGGCTGCCACGGCACGCTCTATGATTTCCTCTGGAGTACTGTTGAACTTGTACTTGATATGCGAGGGGCTTGTGCCTATGCCTGTATGTATTCGTCCACGCTTGGCATACTTCAGTGCCTCGGCAGCCACGTCGATATCTTTCTCCACGGCACGTGTCAGTGCACAGATGGTGGGCCATGTCACGGCCTTGCTGATTTCTATAACGGAATTGAAGTCTCCGGGGCTTGACACGGGGAAACCTGCCTCGATAACGTCTACGCCAAGAGCCTCCAACTGACGGGCAACCTGAATCTTCTCGACGGTGTTAAGCTGGCAACCAGGCACCTGTTCGCCATCTCTCAAAGTGGTGTCAAAAATAAACAATCTGTCGCTCATGTGT
>JAGBYI010000116.1 GCA_017628845.1 Bacteroidaceae bacterium | reverse complement strand
AGGATCATTTCGTTGCCCTCGTCGTCGGTAACCAGTGTCTCGCGCTTCCAGCTCTGGTAAACCTCGCCATTCACAACCTCGCCCACACGGTCCTTGAACTTGTTGTACAGGGTGTCGTGCTCCAGTTCCAGGATGCGGCTTGCCAGGGTCTGGCGAAGTGTCAGGATGGCACGACGGCCGAAGTCGGCAAACTCCACGCGCTGGCTCACTTCTTCGCCCTCCTCGTAGTCGTCGTCAATCTTGCGTGCCTCGCTCAGGCTGATTTCCATGTTGGGGTTCTCTACCTCGCCATCGGCCACTACCACGCGGGTGTGGTAGATCTCAAGGTCGCCCTTGTCGGGGTTCACGATGACGTCGTAGTTCTCGTCGGTGCCGTGAATCTTAGCGATGACGCTACGGAAGCACTCTTCCAATACGCCTACCAAAGTGGCACGGTCAATGTTCTTTGTTTCCTTGAACTCCGAGAAAGACTCAATCAAGTCCATGGAATTCAGTGTGTTGTTTTTCTTTGTTGTTGCCATTTATGTTGTTGTTTATTTCATCCAGTATTTAGTGTATGCTGCCTCTTCGTAGGTGAAGGTGTGTGGCACCTGCTCCATCTTGGGGCGCTTCTCTCCCTCGCGCTTTACCTTCTCCTCGCAGGTGATGGTAAAGGTCTCTTCCTCCACGGCGGTCAGTATGCCGCGGTACTTGTGTCCGTCCTTCAGTTGTGTCTCTACGGGTTTCTCCAGATGTATCTCCCACTGGCGGCGTACCTTGAAGGGATAGCCCAGACCGGCGCTGCCCACTTCCAGTTCATAGTCCTCGTCCTCGCGGTTGATTCTTGACTCGATGTGGCGGCTCAAGTCTGCACAATCCTCAATCCACACACCCTCGGCATGGTCAATCAGAACCTCGATGCGGTCGTCTGCACTGATGTTTACTTCTACCAGGAAATACTCTTTTCCTTCCAGCCATTCATTCACGGCTTGTTCTACGGCACTCTTACTGATCATCTTCTGAATAATGCTTAATGCAAGATTATTACTGCTTCTTTTAACGAAAAGTGAGGAACCTGCTTGGCCCCTCACTCTATCGTGGTGTATTCTGCGTGCAAAGATAAGGATTTTATGCTATATATGCGCGCGTTAACGTTCTATAATCTTATTATACATGGAAGTTTTAACAAACTTTTGCATTTGCCTGTGCCTTTTTGTGCCATCCTCTGGTATTGGGGCGCTGTTCTCTCAATGCCTTAGGTTCCGCAGGGGTAGAAAGGACTTGTGTATGAACCTTTCTCCTTCTTTGGGCAGCACTCTATGTCGATGTCCTTCTTCCAAAGGCCGTGCAGGTTGCAGTATTCATATACAGCCACGGGTCTTGCTCCGCAGGTGCATACTTCGGCTACGGGTTCGTCTTTCAGGTCAACGAGGATACCGCCGCTCTCTGTCTCTATGTATATGAAGGATATGTGGTGTTCGGGCGACATGGGGTGAAGCACACTGCCTACCTCTATGCGGAGTTTGCCACCGTCCAGTTGAGTAACCACGGGAACGTGCTTCTCCTGACTGGCATCCACGGTGTTGGGTACCAGTTCTTCCATCTTTTGCCCGCAACAAACCACGGGGACATTGCTGTCAACAACCTTTACGATAACGTTGCCGCAATGGGCACACTTATAAAACTTGGTT
>JAGBYI010000115.1 GCA_017628845.1 Bacteroidaceae bacterium | reverse complement strand
GATGCCCTCTTCGCGCAATGCCTTGAGCGCCTGTGAGCCAGAGTAGTCAAACTCACCAGCCTCACCGATCTTCAGTGCACCTGAACCCAAGAGCAATACTTTATTGAATTTCTTTTCCATATTCTATTTTGTTTTAGTAGTTCGGGAGTTCTGGAGTGCAGGAGTTCAGACAATAGTCTGTTCGCTGCTTTCCTTTCGTACTTTCTTAATCGTCCGGAGTAGCGTCAGTCATTACATTCGTCTGCACTCCTATACTCCTGTCTCCTGTACTCCTTATATATTATTCTTAGATAAGTTTCACGAAATCGTCCATCAGGTTATCCTTCTGGTAGCCACGGCTGCAAGCCTCGGGGGCAAACTGTGTGCCGAGCCAGGGCTTCTCCTCGTGACGGATACCGTCAACAGCCTCGTCGTTGAGGTTGGTGAACATCACATTCCATCCTGCGGGAAGTGTGCTTGCCACTACAGCATAGCCTACATTCTGGTTGGTGATGTAGCAGCTGTTGGTACCTGCGAGGCGTGAGGGCTGGTTGGCACCACGGTGACCGAACTTTAGTTTCTCTACCTGTGCACCTGCTGCCAAACCGAGCAACTGGTTGCCAAGGCCGATGCCGAGGATGGGCTTACCTGTATCCATAGCCTTGCGGATGTTAGCGACAGTAGCACCATAGAGGTTGGGATTACCGGGACCTGTGGTCACTACCACTGCATCGTATGCCAGTGCAGAGAAGTCGTAGTCATAAGGTACGCGTACTACCTCGAAGCCACGAGCCACGAGGTTGCGGATAAGGCTGTACTTCACACCGCAGTCAACGACTACCACCTTCTTGTCACCCTCACCGTATGTAACGGGCTCGGTGCAAGTAACGGTAGCAGCGAGGTTGATGGTGTCATAAGCCTCACCCTTGGGCTGCTCGGCAGCATCGCCGATGATGATCTGTCCACCCATCACACCGCCATCGCGGAGTGCCTTGGTGATGGCACGGGTGTCAACGCCTGTGATACCGGGTACACCTTCGCGCTTCATCCAAGCGTCGAGGGTCTCGGCTGCGTTCCAGTGGCTGTACTCCTCGCTATAGTCGGTCACGATGAGTCCGCTCACCTGTATCTTGTTGCTCTCGAAGAATTTCTCCAAGCCCAGTTCCTTCACTTCGTGTGAGGGCACACCATAGTTGCCCACCAACGGATAGGTCAGCACCACGAGCTGACCAGCATACGCGGCATCCGTCAAACTCTCGGGATAGCCCGTCATAGCTGTGCAGAACACCACTTCGCCCACTGCAGGCTTCTCGCAGCCGAATGCAGTACCTTCAAAGCGCATTCCATTGTCCAATACTAACGTCGCTTTCATGTTATACCTTTTATATTATATATGTTAATGTTCTCTTTTTAGTAGTTCAGGAGTTCAGTAGTTCAGGAGTTCAGACAAAGTCTGTTCGCCGTTTTCCTTGTTCCTTTTTTAGCTCTTAGGAGTTATCGTCATTCATTACATTCGTCTGTACTCCTGTACTCCTGACTCCTGTACTCCTTAAGTTATAAAAAAATATCCCTTACAGCGACAACGACGCTTGCAAAGGGACAACACTCAATAGTAAAAAAAGCAAAGAACTCAAAGTTACCGACTGTCTTTCGTCGATAGCATCATCCGCCAATGGATACTGTTTCGTGGCCTCCGCAGGAGCCCATTTCAACAGCCAATGTTCGAAAAGATGCAACTTCATAATTCTACTCTTCTTAATTTCGCACAAAATTAGTGCAAACCGAGCGAATAACCAAATTTTATTGTGGTTTTTCCGAGGTGCAGCCTAATTAAAAAATGCGAAGCAGATTAAAGTTT
>JAGBYI010000114.1 GCA_017628845.1 Bacteroidaceae bacterium | reverse complement strand
GGCTGGTCCATGTGTAGTTACGCAGATTCGTACAGTAGAGAAAGATGGTTATGCCGCTGTACAGCTTGCCTATGACGAAATTTCAGAAAAGCATGCCAGCAAGGCTCTTAAGGGCCATTTTGAAAAGGCAGGAACCACACCTAAGCGTAAGCTTGTCGAGTTCAAGGCAGACTTCGCTCAGGAGCTTAAGTTAGGCGACGTCCTCACTGTAGCTGATGTATTCGGCGATGTACAGTTCGTAGACGTAGTCGGTACTTCAAAGGGTAAAGGTTTTCAGGGCGTTGTGAAGCGTCACGGCTTCGCAGGAGTTGGTGGCCAGACTCACGGTCAGCACAACAGACTTCGTCACCCTGGTTCCCTCGGTGCTTGTTCATGGCCTTCACGCGTGTTCAAGGGAACTCGCATGGCAGGACACATGGGTAACGAGCGCGTAAAGGTGTTCAACCTCGAGGTTATCAAGGTTATGCCAGAGAACAACCTTCTCGTAGTTAAGGGCTCTGTACCAGGAGCTAAGGGTTCATATGTAATCATGGAGGACTAAGGTATGGAGTTGTCAGTTTACAAAATTGATGGAACAGTTGCCAAGACAGTGACTCTCCCTGAGGAGATTTTCGGCATCACACCAAACGACCACGCTATCTATCTTGATGTTAAGCAGTATCTCGCTAACCAGCGTCAGGGTACTTCTAAGACTAAGGAGCGTTGGGAGGTTGCGTACAGCACTAAGAAGCTCATTCGTCAGAAGGGTTCAGGTGGTGCACGTCACGGTTCACTCAAGGCTAACATTTATGTAGGTGGTGGTCGCGTATTCGGTCCACAGCCACGTAACTACAGAACTAAGCTCAACAAGAAGCTCAAGCAGCTTGCAAGATTCTCAGCTCTTTCTTACAAGGCTCAGGAGAACGCTATCGTAATGGTTGAGCCATTCGCAATGGAAGCCCCTAAGACTAAGGAGTTCCTCCAGATCCTTGCTAACATCAAGGCTGGTACAAGAAAGGTACTCGTAGTGCTTCCAGAGAATTCAACAAATATTTACCTTTCGTCTCGTAACCTTCCTGAGGTTAAGGTTATCACTGTTGACGAGATCAACACTTACGCAATCATGAATTCAAATTCAATGGTGCTTGTTGATGGCGTTCAGGATATCCTCGCTTCAAGAATCAGACGATAAATCATTTGAGAGATGGGAATTATAATTAAGCCAATAGTAACTGAGAAGTTGACGGTTCAGGGCGAAAAGTTGAACCGTTACGGTTTCATTGTTGACCGCGAGGCCAACAAGCTTCAGATCAAGGCTGCAGTAGAGCAGGCTTACAACGTGACAGTTGCAGATGTAAACACTGTAAACTACCACGGTAAGAGAAAGTCACGCTACACTAAGGCTGGTATGCTCAAGGGTCGCACAAACCACTTCAAGAAGGCATATGTGACACTTGCAGGTGAGGATAAGATTGATTTTTACGCAAACATTTAAGGTAATTGAGCAATGGCAGTAAGAAAATTCAAACCGGTAACTCCCGGACAGAGAAATAAGGTAATC
>JAGBYI010000113.1 GCA_017628845.1 Bacteroidaceae bacterium | reverse complement strand
TTTGGACATTCCTGAGGAATAATAGTCACGAAGAATTAATAAGCGTTCTTCTTCACTGTAACGTTCGAATTTCTTTCTCATACTGTTTACACATTTTATTAATTGTTATCAAATGTGTCTACCTATATCAGTATAAGACACGTGCTTTTTAGGGAGGAGTAAAACCCAAATTGGATTTGGAGTGATACAAAGCAAGCGGCGGAGTGCCTGTTGAAAGGTAACTCCGCCGCTTGCTTTAGTATAAATAAGGTGTGGCTTACTTAGCCTCCTTCATCTTCTGTGCCATGATGGCGAGCTCTGCCTTGAGGGCCTCTACCTTCTTCTGCATCTGGTCTACCAGAGAGTTGCCCTTCTTGGACGAGGCGGTAAGGAAACCTATGTTGTTCTCGTAGGTGCGTATTTCTGCCTGCAGCTGCTCGTAGATGCGCTGCATGCGCTGGCGGTCGCCGCCTGCTGCCTCCTGTATTTTCTGGAAACGTCCGGCGGTGCGTGCCTGGATGCGTGCACCACGGGCACGGTCGTACAACTGGTCACAAACCTCACGGTATTGGGCGTATGCCTGGTCCTTCTCCTTGAAGGGAACGTGGCCCACGGCATTCCACTTGGCCTGAAGTTCCTTCACTTCGTCCAGATTAACCTCGCCCTCTGCTTCAAGAAGTGCCTGAAGCTGTGCTGTAATCTCCTGCTTCTGCTGCAGGTTCTGCTTCTGCTGGTCGCGCTCGCCGCTGTTGGCCTGCTTCTTGGCATCAAAGAAAGCATCGCATGCGGTGGTGAACTCCTTCCAGAGCTGGTCGCTGTATTTGCGTGAAACGGGACCGGTGGCCTTCCACTCCTTCTGCAGGGCTACCAAGGCATCTGTGGTAGCACGCCAGTCGGTGCTGGTGCTCAGTTCCTGTGCCTTGGCAACGAGAGCCTTTTTCTTTTCTAAGTTTTCTGCCTGGCCGTCCTTGATGTTCTTGTAGAACTCTGCCTTACGGGTGAAGAACTGGTCGCAGGTCTGGCGGAAACGCTCAAATACGGTGCCGTTCTGCTTCTGTGGAGCAAAACCTATGGTGCGCCATTGTGCCTGGAGTTCCAGGATCTGCTTGGTGAGAGCGTCCCATTCTATCTTCTTGCCTTCGGCCTCGGTCTGTTGGATCAATGCCTCTGCCTGTTCGCATAGGGCGGTCTTCTGTGCCAGATTCTCTGCCTCGCGGGCCTTGATGCCCTCGAAGTGTGCCTGATGGCGCTTGTTTATCTCAGTTGAAGCGTTCTTGAAGCGTGTCCAGAGGTCTTCGCGCAGGTCGCGCTCCACGGGACCGGTCTCCTTCCACTGCTGGTGCAGGGCCTGCAACTGGCCGAAGGCGCTGATTACGTCCTCCACGGCAAGCAGAGCCTCGGCCTTCTCGCAGAGGTCGGTCTTTATCTCCAGGTTCTTGCGGAAGTCATAGTCGCGCATCTCGTGGCCCAGCTTCAGCAGGTCGTAGAACTGCTCGGTATAGAGCTGGTAGTTCTTCCAGATTTCAGTGCTCTGCTCGGCAGGAACAGCACCTATCTCCTTCCATGCCTGTTGCAACTGCTTGAACTGGTCGAAGTTTGCGCCCACCTCCTCTGGGGTGGTGGTCAGCTGCTGGATCTGCTCCAGTATGGCAGTCTTGCGCTGGAGGTTGTCGGCGCGCTCCTCTTGGATGCGGAGCTGTTCGGCAGCACGGCGCTCACGAATGGCCTGCATAGCCTGACGGAAGGTTTCCTCCTGTGGATCCATAACGGGAACATAGGTTGCGGGGTCGCCACCCTGTTCAATGTACTCCTGGCGTGCCTGCTGGAGCGCCTGGTTGTGATAACGATAGAAGAGCTGCTTGAGCATTTCCACATCGCCCTTCTCGGGGATGATCTCGGCCTGTGCCAGTTCCTGTGCACGTGCCACTACCTCTTCTTTAGTGTTGAGCTGTATGTTTTCTATATTTTCCATAATTCTATGTTGGACGTTTAACGTTTAATGTTTAACGATGAAAGTTGAGTGTCTAACAAATAGTTTTCCGTATTCCCCTTTCCGTTTTCCGTTCCCCTATATCCACTTCTTGTGTCTGAAGAACCACCAGAAGAGCAGTGTTATGCAGACGGTAAGTATGATTGCCATTGGGAAGCCCCACCAGACCTCTTCCATTCCGTTTATCAGGTTCATGCCGAACAATGAAGCCATCAGTGTGGGGAACATCATGATAATGGAGATGGAGGTAAGCATCTTCATGACCTGCGACATGTTGTTGTTGATAAGGTTGGCATAGGTGTCCATGGTAGAGTCCATGATGTTGGCATAAATGCCGGCAGTCTCACGGGCCTGTGCAAACTCGATATTCACGTCTTCAATAAGGTCGGCATCCAGTTCGTCCACCTTCAGTTTGAACTTCAGTTTGGATAGCAATGTCTCGTTGCCGCGAATGGAGGTGATGAAGTAGGTCAGCGAGTCCTGAAGGCGCGACAGGGCTATAAGGTCGGCATTGTCCACCTTGCGGTCCAGGTTACGTTTGCTTTGGTCAATGAGTGCCTGGATTTGTTTCAGTCGTTTCAGGTACCAAACGGCGCTGCAAAGGAACAGACGAAAGACCATATCCACAGAGTCGGTAAAGCCGAGTCCTCTGCGCTGCTGGTATGTAACAAAGTCTATCATCATGTTTGTCTCGAAGTTGCACACGGTAATGCAAACGTCGTCCTTCATGATGATACCCAGGGGTATGGTAGTGTAGGGGGTGCGGGAGCGTACTTCCTTTACGTATGGGATACGCAGGATTATCAGCGTCCATCCCTCGTCGCGGTCGTAGCGAGGCCGCTCGTCGGTATCGGCAATGTCATCAAGGAAATACTCTGGTATCCCCAATGTATCGCGCAGATACATGCTGTCGTCCTCGTCGGGACATGTCACCTGAACCCAGCAGTTCGGTGTCCACTCCTCTATGGCTCGGAGTCCGTTTTGTGTATTCCAGAAGGTTCTCACTTCAGTACGTTTTTAATGCCGTTCAGACAAAATTGCCTACAAATATACTAAAAAGTGCTAAAAAATAAAGGCGTGGGAGTGTTTTTTTATAAAAGATGTGTCTTTT
>JAGBYI010000112.1 GCA_017628845.1 Bacteroidaceae bacterium | reverse complement strand
GCTTCAGCGCATCCGCTTGCAAAGGCAACATCAATGCCAATCGTATCACACTACTATCCTTCTGCACGATGGTAGTATCCATTGCGACGGCAGTAGTATCTACTACCACTGTATCCACCTGTTGCCACTTCTGACGTTTATACTTCGGCAATATCGATTCTTTTTTCTCTTTGACAACGATTGGTTTTGCTTCTGCAGGTGCCTCCATAGGTACCTCCGCTACTGTTGCTGCAGGCGCAGAGTCTGCCAGTTGCGTCCCCAATCCCTTCGCAGGAATCAAGATCACCTCATCATAGCGCAAACCTGCGGTCTGCAGATGAGGATTGGCTTGCAGGATTTCCTCTTGACTCACACCAAAATTCTTGCTAATACGATACAATCCTATACTGCGTTCCACCGTATAGCGATAATACACTTGCCCATCCACTGTATCCAAAGGGTAGGGCAATATTGCTTGAGCCGATAGCCCAATACTCATCATTGCAGCGATGAATAAGTATATGACACGTAATTGTTGCATAAGTCTCATCGTTTGATTTCGTATTTCTTTCTTCTTACCAATATCACGACACCTCCCACCAATGCCAACATCGCCAGCGGAATCGCGATGCTTACCACCTGAGCTTGCACACGCGCTTGGCGTGCTCGCTGGTCGTTGATCAGACGAAGGGTAAACGTCTTTTGGCGCAACTGCATCCAACCTTGGTCATCCGCAAGATAGAGCACTGCATTGACCATAAAATCACGGTTGCCCATCTGCATTTGCGTATAGCGATCATAGCCCAATGGCAAAGGATTGCCCTGCTGCCATTCATTGCGTATCGTGCTGCCTGCTGCCACCACGATTTGCTTGGTCACTTTACTTTGTTTCAGCAGCGGAGCGTGCAATTCCAGCTCCTCAGGTGGCATTTGATGAGCGTATAGCGAAGGGAAACTACCCTCCACACTCACAGCCACAGGGATAAAGGCATACGCAAAACTCTGCTCATCATCCACGCCCAGACTCAAGTCCACTTTCGCTGGCACACCAGTCAGTTTACTTGCCGACGATGTGGCCAATAGTACCTCTTTCTTCAGCCCATCGTCGCCACCTACCATATCCACTGCACTCGCCATCGTCGCGCTCACTTGAGCCACATTGCGTGTGATAGGCGATGCCTGCGAGGTAAGCAGCAATGGGGCATACGTCCACGGCATGGGCTGCCAATTGGGCTGCGACGCGTCTTGCGACACATCCACTGGCACAGGCATACATTGCAAGTCTTGCACCAAACCATGATTCACCCGAACTCCGTAGCGGAAAAGCATGTCGTTGATATTCAAATCCAATGCCACAATAGGGGTCATACCCTGCGTACTGAGGTAATCGTCCGAAAACTGCACACCATTCACCACCCACAAGATGCTACCACCTTGCATCAGATATTGATCCAGAATGTATTTGTCCGTTTCGCTAAATGCTGTTTGTGGATCGGCAATAATCACCACCTTATACGCATCCAGCACACCTGTCTGCAACCCTAATACACCTCGATCCACTTGGTAGTATTGAGCCAGAGCCTGCGTCAAATCATATACATATCGCTCATCCAACTCGCCATGACCTTCTAGGAAGGCGATCTTCTCCACCCTCGTTTGGGTCAGACTGCGAATAGCATCCACAAACGCATACTCGAGATTCTCAATGCTATGATTCAGGTTTTCCTCGCCGCGCAATCCACGCTGATTCTTCAGGAGTTGTACGGCTGCACTTTTGCCCTTGTAACTCACTACTGCGTACGGATACACCGTGGTTTGCGCAGTTTGTCCCTTATGAGTCCGCTCATGGATTACCGTAGGTGTAAACTGCTTCGTCAGTTCCTCCGTGGCGGGCAAGATTTGCAGACCTTCGCCTGCATAAATGCCCAATTCGTCCACCATCTCTTCCGTGGCTTTCTTCAGGCGCACAAAACCCGAATTCAGTTCACCATCCAGCAACAATGTCACCCCTATTGGCTCATCCAACTCCTGCAACAGCATTTTGGTTGCCTCCGAGATGCTATACCGCTTGTCGTCGGTCATATCCCAACGACAAACGACATATCCTACTGACACATTGATTATTGCCAGCACCACCAACGCCAATATGAGGTATAGCTTTTTCAAATTATTGCTTAATCTCTGCCCAAACTTCCTCGTTGATTACCACAGGATATTTCTCACGCAAAGTCTTTATCCATGCCTTCTCCAAATAATCTTGGTAGTCGGTTGTCACCTTCGCACGCTCATCGGTGTACTCTTGAGGACTCTTGATCACCTTACCCACAGGCACTACGATTGGGAACTCCTCGCTTGGTGTATATTCGGCAGCTTTGTTTTTGAAGCCATATTTATCCACTGCCGAATTTTTACCTGCTTCCCAAATACCACGCTCCACGCGAACGTACATCACGCTATCCACGTTCACACGTTGATTCAAGTAGCTCAACACGGAGTCTGGATGAGCACTCTTAACGATTTGCTTAGCAGCCTTAGCAGCCACTTCGTTCTTCGCATAGATGATGCTTCCCTTATAGCGTGGTGCCTCCCAGGTGTAGTTCTTCTTGTTTGCCTTGAAATAGGCTGCCAAGCCCTCTGTATCTTGGTTGGCCTTGTCCCATACCTCGCGCAACGAAACATCAAACAGCAAGATACCATCGTGATACTCTTTCACCAAGTTGCGCAAATCCGCATGTTTCTCTTCCAAGTGGGCGTCAGCATAGGCTTTCACATCCGCATCGCTCATCTCAGCTGGCAAATTGTACGCTGCGCGAGTCTTGTTGATAAAACTTTGCTCTGCAATCTGCATACGTTGGTCGCGTTGTACTTGACGCAAGATTTGAGCACGCATGCTATCCAATGGTTGAATGCCGCGTTTCTCATGCAATTTCGAGATATGAATACCAAAACGTGTTTGGAATGGCTTGCTGATTGCACCAATCTCCAAGTCGAAAGTAATATCCTCAAATGGCTGTACCATCGCGCCACGACCAAACCAACCCAAGTCGCCACCGCGCATCGCCGAACCACGATCTTCCGAGTTGGCCTGTGCCAGGGCGGCAAAGTCCGTACTGTCTTGAATAGCCAATTGATAAATACTATCCATGGCCACTTGCGCATCTGCCATACGTTGAATATCACCCATTGGGGTCATCTTCATGATATGCGAAGCTCTTACCTCCTCAAAATCGCG
>JAGBYI010000111.1 GCA_017628845.1 Bacteroidaceae bacterium | reverse complement strand
TACCGTTCCAACGACAACGGCGAACCCTCAGGCACGGCAGGCAAGCCCATATTGGGCCAGATGGTCAGCGCCGATGTCTCCGACCTCATCATATTGGTGATAAGATATTTTGGAGGCGTGAAACTGGGCACCAGCGGACTCATCGTAGCCTATCGCACGGCTGCTGCCGAGGCACTGGAGGCAGGAGTATTTGCCGAACGCCTTGTCGAAAAAGAAATTAAACTGACCTTCGGCTACGAGCACATGAACATGGTCATGCGCATGGTCAAGGACCTGCAACCCCGTATCGTCAACCAGGACTACAAGGACAATGGCGACATCGTCATGACCATAGCCATACGCCTCTCCCTTGTGGAACGTGTACAGACCGCCTTCATAGTCAACGGCCAAAGCCTCGTGAAGGTAGAGGAGTGTTGATACGACAACAATACTCTGTTGATACGACAATAAACTTTTGTTGATATAGCAACAAAATTAAATCCCCATAATGGTGCATGCTCGGTTTCATGAGCATGCACTATCATTATTTTAAGAAAAACTCACAAAACTACGAAAGGATTTCTGTATCCCCGTGTCTAAAAGAGTAGAGAACAACAAAAAAGAACGGATGGAAAACATTGAATTGCAATTCACAAAAATGGTGAAGGAATACCGGAAGACTATCTACACAGTATGCTATTTCTTCTCCAAAGACACGGAAGAGGTGAACGACCTTTTTCAGGAAATCCTTATAAACCTATGGAAAGGTTTCCCGAAATTCCGTGGAGAGAGCGACATCAGGACATGGATATGGCGAGTGAGCCTGAACACATGCAGCAACCAGAAACGCAAGAAGGACAGCAGAGTACAGACCGTACCGCTTTCCATGGACATCGACCTTTATAACGATGACGACCAGCACAGCCGACAGATACAGATGCTGTACGACCGCATCAACAGACTCGATGTCTTTGACAAAGCCATCATCCTCCTTTGGCTGGAGAACATGACGTACCAGGACATAGCCAATGTGGTAGGCATATCCACTGCCGCAGTCACCACCCGTTTGTTCCGCATAAAGGAACAGTTGAAATCAATGTCTAACAAGTAAACACGGAACTATCATGTCAGAACAAATCCTTGACCTCAACGAACTGCAGGAACTGAAAGAGCAGTTTAAACTTATGGATGCCAAACTGGAAAAGCAGAGAATCCTCAACGAAATGATGCTGGAGAAATCCATGAAGGAGAACCTTTCCCACATAGAACGCTGGTACCAGTACCGTCTGCGAGTATGTACCTTTTCTGCACCTGTGGTAAGTTTAATTTTCTTCCTAAAATACTATGACCAAGGCATAGCATATTGGGGATTCTGCCTAATGATCATGGCCGTAGCCCTACTGGAATTGTATCTGGACAGAAGAAGCTACAATGCTCTAAACATCAGCAACCTTCCAAACCTGAGTATGACCCAAGCCACAGAGAACGTAATCAGACACAAGAAATACCGTAGCATGTCGAACTGGATACTGCTCATCCCCGGCACAGCCCTCGTGGCATGGACCATCCTACTTGCCAGCGACTTCACATGGAATCTGCACATCATCGCCATCACCACATTCACCCTGGGCATTTCCATCCTCTTTGGTCTATGGCAATCCAAGAAGAATGCCAAAAGACTGGATGAAGTGCTGGAGCAAATAGAAAGCATGAAGGGATAACACACCCAAAAGTTGTTATAGAACAAAAGTGTGTCTTCAAGGAGAAGAACCTTTTGAAACACACACGAGCAAGAAAATCGACAGGTCCAATGGCATAATTATTACCATCGGACCTGTCGTATGTATGAGATAATACTTATATTATTCCATATTACTCAGCCTCTTGCTGTTTCTCCTCGAAGTCGGTGATGCCATTCTCTATGAGAATATTGTACCACTGAACAAGTTTCTTCATGTCACTGGGATATACATGATCACGGTCGTAGTTGGGCAGAGCCTTGGCCATGAAATCTGCCAGTTCCTGGTTGCTTGCCTTGCGATAGTCCAAAGCAGTAGCCTTGCCACTTTCCATATCGTAGATGTTCTTCAGGACCTGACGCAGGGGTACTTCCTCCTCGTCGGTGTACATGGCAATGTCTGCCAGAGAAATAATCTTATCGGTACCAAAAGCGGGCATGCGCTTCTTCTGCGCGTCCAAGGTCTCTACGATAAGACTGCGGTTTCCACGGTTTACCAATCGATAAAGTCCGGGCTTGCCAGAGATGGCGAGAATTGTTTCAAGCATTGTTTCGTGTATTATACATTATTTATTATTATATCTGGTGTGGGATACTCGCTCTGGCATGCCATACGTGCAAGCACCTGACTGCGTGTGGAGCCATCGCGAAGCATTGCCCTCTCAATACGTATTTCAAGCGGAGCGTCCACCCGTATCACCTTGTCCACGATACGGTCTATCCCGCTTTCCGCCAACAGTGCAGTCTCTATAGCCACCACAGCAGCATCCTGCTTTTCCGCCCAATGCAGGAAATCTGTCAGCACAATGGGATGGACAAGGGCGTTGACACGTTTAGCATTCTCTGGCGCAGAAAAGATGAAGGCGGCAAGCTTACGCTTGTCAAGTCTGCCATGCTCATCATATACGTCCGTACCAACCAATTCCGTCAGTCCCTGGCGTATTTCTGCAGATTCCTCGTTCAGACGCTTGGCATTGGCATCAGAGTCGTAAACCGGAATGCCTAGAAGTTCCGTCATTTTTCTTGCAACATGACTTTTACCGCTGCCTATTCCTCCTGTTATCGCAACTTTAATCATCGGTACCGTTGTCTTCAGAGTTTCCAGACGCTTCTTCCTCGATTGCTATGCGCTCCAGCAGGAACTCCACCTGCTGGGGATATATGCGCACGTTACTGACCCCAACGGGTATAGACTTCAGTTTCAAGGAGTATTTCTGCCCCACATGAGCAAGAAGTTCCTCATAAGTGGGTGCAAGGACAAAGTTTTCTGCACCTATATAGCGCGAGGTCGCTGCTCCTACCCTGTACTTTATTGTAACGGTAGGCGGGAAGGTTCTAAGCGTCATATCTGCCGGAAAGTTAAGACCTATTACCGGAACCTGTACCGTCTGCTCGGTATAGTAATCCACGTGAGCCGTCATCCTTACCTGTTCAGGAACTATCTTCACTCCAGTAACGTTCTGGAAACTGAGATTGAAATCAGTGGTCTTACGAAGATCTGTGAAATCCTGGCTGATGGTGTAAGCATATTGCAGTGTATCAAGAATGGCGGACGGAGCATAGACGGTGACACTGTCTGGAGATATGGTTATCTCCTGCAGATAGTTCTGTCTGCTGGCAGACACCGTACCGATGAATTTTACGGGTACACGACGGAAAAGTCCACGGTTGTAATGAAATTCAAATTTGCTGGGACTAAGGCGCAACACCTGTGTAGTAGGTCCCATCTGTTGCATGAATGCTCGTTGTACATCCGTAGCAGAAACGGAAGCCTTGCCTGCAGCAGCACCGGCATCATAAACCGAGAAATCCAGTTTGATAGGCTGTATGCCCTTGCTTCTACGCCTATAGTTGAAGAGATTGGTTCCTCTGTCCTGTATGGTCACGGTCACTTCTGACGGCAAGGGGGTAGTTATAACAGTTCCCTTGGGTACACCCACAAGTTCCAGTGGCACACGTATATCGGCATCAAACGTATCATCTAACTTTTGAAGGAGCCAGAATCCAAAACTGACGGCCAGGAAAAAAGCAAAAACAAGCATGTCCCTACCCTTTTCACGGAGCAGCGACGCCAAACCAAACGGAGGCCTTTTCCTACCTGTTCTGATCCGATTGGGCAGTTGCATAGACACTATTGCGGTCCACACTGATGCATACTCCCTTGGCAACCTCTATGGAGAGTGTGTTCTCAACCTCATCAATGGCACGCACCTCGCCATGGATACCACCTGCAGTCACCACCTTGGAACCTACGGCAATGGAATTACGAAACTTCTGTATTTCCTGTTGTCTCTTTTTCTGGGGACGCATGATGAAGAACCAAAAGATAAGGCCGATGGCCACCCACATGATTATAACTACAGGGTCAAATCCACCCTGGGCTGCTAATGTCTGAATCATTGTCTTGTCTGTTATTTATACTATAAATTCTTGATTGATGCTACTTTGTCTTTACGAAGTCCGACTACTCAGACATTCTTGATAAGTTTACGGTCAGCAATGAGTTTCTTGCTGATATTATCCAACGTGGCATTGATATAGCGTGCGCTGTTGGGTGTACTGTAACTCTTGGCAATCTCTATATATTCGTTAATAGAAACCGACAAAGGAATTGTCGGGCACGATGTTATCTCGGCCAAGGCCACCTGCATGATAATACGGTCCATCAGGGGCACACGCTCAACATCCCAATTACGAGTATTCTGCGAAATAAGGCTATGGTAATATTCGGCACCATTCATGGCCTGCAGTATCAATTTGCGTGCGAACTCAAGGTCCTCGCTATCGCGGAATTCGGGAAGAAGCGGATAGTCATCATTGCTATCAGCAGAAAAACGATTGATAGTCTTCAAGACAAAGGTGTCAATGATGTGACGATCGTCGTTCCAGAATATATTGACATCTTCCAACAAGTCATCAATATCGTCATTGTCTACAATGATATAGCGATAGACCTTTCGCCACATTTCGCGGTCTTCCTCATAGGAGTCCTTACCGCTTTCCATATATTCACGATAGAAGTCGCTATCCACGACCTTGTTGTAAAGCGTACGGACAAACTCCTCCTCGTTGGTCCAATCCAAACGCTGGTTCCTGCGATTGTCCTGTAATTGACGGTTACTCTCCAACTGCAACATGAAACGGTTGTCCACAAACTTGCGGCTGGGTTCTGGCAATCCCAAACGCCTGGCTCTGCTAGATTGCGCCTCGTGGGCACGCAAACCTAAACGGGAAATCTCCACCATCAAGGTCAGCATTGTATTATACAAATCGTAGGCAGTACCCAAACTGCTAAGCAATATATTCTCACCATCCTCAGGACGGTGTACCTCGTTGAGACAGCAGGAGTATGCAACCTGCACGGTTTTGATGCGGATTAGTTTACGATTTATCATAAGAACGATTTATAAAGCGCACAAAGGTACACATTATTTAAAGTATGAATGCGCCAAATGACCACAAAAATCACAAAAAACAATTTTCGGACAAAAAACAGAGGCAACAGACATACTCCTTTCAGTTTTTTTACGTACCTTTGCACCCGCTTATTAGAGCCCGTGTGATGGCGAATTAGGCAAAACACTTAATTTAGAGTAACACAAACTAACAAAAACAAACAAAATGAAAAGTATCGACGTAAAGGGCACAGCCCGCACCGCTACTGGCAAGAAGGCCACTCGTGAAATCCGCAAGAGCGGTTCTATCCCCTGCAACCTGTATGGTGAGAAGCGTGGCGAGAACGGTCTGCCCGTAGCTCTCGGTTTCTCTGTAACCGCATCTGAGGTTCGCAACCTGGTTTACTCTCCCGACATCTACAGCGTAAACCTGAACATCGACGGTCAGGAGTACAAGGCTATCATGAAGGAGCTTCAGTTCCACCCCGTAACTGACCAGCTTCTGCACATCGACTTCTACGAGATCACCGAGGAGAAGCCCATCGTAATGGAAGTGCCCATCAAGCTGAACGGTCTGGCAGAGGGTGTTAAGGCTGGTGGTAAGCTGGCTGCAAGCGTACGTAACCTGAAGGTTCGCGCTCCCTACACACAGATTCCCGAGAAGTTGAACATCGACGTTACCCACCTGGGCCTCGGCAAGACCATCAAGGTTGCTGAGCTGAGCTTCGAAGGTCTGGAACTCGTTACCAACCCCAGCGTAGTTGTTTGTCAGGTTAAGATGACACGTAGCGCTATGAGCGCAATGGCTGCTGCTGCCGGTAAGGGTAAGAAGTAAAGAACTGAGACACTAAACATTCAAATACGGGTAACGGTCATAAAACAACCGCTATCCGTATTTTGCTTTTTATGAACATACTACAAAAGATATTCTCCATCCTGTTCCCCACCTCGCCAAACACAGAGGAGAAAACAGGACATGAAGAACCTGCAACTATGAAATACCTGATAGTAGGACTTGGCAACATAGGCAACGAATACGATGGCACACGTCACAACGTGGGGTTCCGTGTGGTGGATGCACTGGCAGAGGCTCAGGGTGCCACATTCCAGGACAAGCGTTATGGCTTCGTGTGCAAGACACGAGTGAAGAATGCTGAACTGCTCCTGCTGAAACCCAGCACCTACATGAACCTCTCCGGCAATGCCGTGCGCTATTGGATGCAACAGGAAAAGATTCCCGTTGAGAATGTGCTGATTATCGTGGACGACCTGTCGCTGCCCGTAGGTGCCATACGCATGAAACAGAATGGTTCCGATGCCGGACACAACGGTCTGAAGCATATAGCACAGATGCTGAGCACCCAGAACTACAACCGTCTGAAGTTCGGCATTGGCAACGACTTCCCCCGTGGCGGACAGGTGGACTTCGTTCTGGGCAAGTTCTCACCCGAGGACAACAAGGTAATTAACGAGAAAGTGCCAGTGGCATGCGACGCCATCAAGGCGTTTGCCCTGAGTGGAATGCAGTTTGCAATGTGTCATTATAACAACAAGTAATGAAAGACGAGGCAAGATTAGACAAATGGCTTTGGGCCGCGCGCATATTCAAAACCCGCACCATAGCAGCTGCTGCATGCAAAAAGGGACAGGTAAGTATGAAGGGAGCACAGCTCAAGCCCTCGCGCATTATACGCGTGGGTGATATTATAGATGTACGCAAACCTCCTATCACATACAGTTTCCGAGTTCTGCAGGCTATTGAGAAACGCGTGGGAGCCAAACTCGTACCAGAGGTGATGGAAAATGTAACCACGCCCGAACAGTACGAACTCCTGGAGATGGCAAAGATTTCCGGATTCATAGGCCGTGCCAAGGGGCTTGGACGTCCGAGCAAGAAGGACCGCAGAAGCCTGGACGAGTTTACCAGCGACATGCCTGAGTTCTTTGGCGACTTCGACTTCGACTTTGATGACGACCTGGACGAAGAGGAGATTGATAAAGCGGAAGAGGAGGAGACAGAAGAAGATTAGTCTCAGACCAACAAACGATACACCTTATATATAATAATAACCACCAAATTAAAACAAAGAACTATGAAGAAATCAAGCGTAATCATTGTGCTGATAGTAGCAGCCATTGTTGTAGTATGGGGCATTACAGGTTATAATGGCCTCGTGAACATGGACGAAGGAGTGCAGACCAAGTGGGCTGACGTGGAGACCCAGTACCAGCGCCGTGCCGACCTTATCCCCAACCTGGTGAACACCGTCAAGGGATATGCCGCACACGAGAGCGAGACCCTGCAGGCTGTTGTAGAGGCACGCGCCAAGGCAACAAGCGTGAACATCGACCCCACAAACATGTCGGCAGAGCAGATTGCCAACTTCCAGAAGGCACAGGATGGTGTAAGTTCCGCCTTGGGACGCCTGCTTGTTACCGTGGAGAAGTACCCCGACCTGAAGGCCAACGAGAACTTCCGTGAACTCCAGGCACAACTGGAAGGCACAGAGAACCGCATCAGTGTGGCACGCCACGACTATAACGAAGCCGCACGCAAGTACAACACCACCCTGCGCAGCTTCCCCAAGAATATCCTGGCCGGCATGTTCGGCTTTGAAAAGAAAGCCTACTTCGAGGCTCAGGAGGGCAGCGAGCAGGCTCCTACCGTGCAGTTCTAAGGAATATAAACCCTCAAACTATGTTGCACGACAAACTCATTATAGCCTTCAATATCTCCAAAACATACGATCTCCTAATCAATGGCAAAGGAGACAGAGACTCTATTTATGATTGTACGAGGCACTACTGGGCCAACGTAAATAAAGAAAAAGCAGAGTTAGCCGAATACGTTTTTGGAGTTGCTCATGGTAAAGTTGTTGGGGTTTTCAAACCCTCCGTTTGGTACTACACCGAATCTGGCAAATATATAAATCGTATCCAATTCGAAGGAGAAGAGATTCATGATAGTACATTTTTAGGTATGGACCTTACTGAATACTTTCACAGAATCCAAAATCCAGTAAGATACATTGGTTGTTGGTAATACGTCTTCATGAAGAAAGTTTTTTGCATCTTATTTCTTGCTATCACACCAGCCTTCCTTTTAGGCATTTACAGCAATCAGACATACTCCATAGAGTCCGTGCCTAATGTCTATGCACAGGACCGCCGCCTGCACGTAAGCGACCCCAACGGATTGCTTATGCAGGGGACACAAGCAGAGATAAACCGCATGCTTACCCTGCTGGAGGACAGCACCGGCATACAGTCCATGGTAGTGATGCTTCCAAGCATAGGGCAAGAGGACATATTCGACTTTGCCCACAACCTGTTCCGCCACTGGGGCATAGGCAACAAGGAGAGCAACAACGGCATGCTGATTGTGTACGTGGCTGACCAACGCAAGATACGCTTTACCACAGGCTACGGCCTTGAAGGCATACTGCCAGATGCCATGTGCAAGCGCATACAGTCACGCTACATGATTCCGCATTTCCGCGAAGGAAACACCGACCTGGGCATGCTGGAAGGCACAAAGGCTGTTGTGAGCGTGCTGGACGGTTCCATGAAGGCAGACAACACAGAAGAGGAGGCGTCCCTGTGGGAAATACTACTAACCTTGGGGGCTATCATGTTCATCATCGTTGTTCCCATCTGGCTGATACACCGCCAAGAGCATACCTGCCCGAAGTGCGCAAAGGCAGGTGCCCTAAAACTCGTTTCCCAGACAAGCACCCCGACACGCAAAGGCAAGTTAATCAGAAAGACTCTGCTCTGCTCCCATTGCGGGCACACTGTTGTCAAGGAATATCACCAATCCAATAACGACGACACTGGCGCAATGATGGGTGGCATGATGATGGGTTCCATGCTTGGAGGCAGACGCCGCGGTGGTGGCGGAGGTTTCATGGGCGGTTCCTTCGGAGGTGGCAGCACTGGTGGCGGTGGTTCTACCTCGGGATGGTAAGCTGATAGAGAGGGCAAATAGACAAGATGGACTGAATCAACTAATGTTACTCCAGTCCATCTTGTCGCGTTTGAGATAATGGAGACGCTCTACCATTATGCGGTGCCGAGGTTGTGTCAGAGTCGGATCTTCATCTAATGTTGCAGAAGCAGTATCGCGTGCCAACTGCACTATCTGCCCGTCGCGGGCAAGGTTGGCAAGTTTCAGGTTGAAGGCAATGCCGCTCTGCTGGGTTCCTTCCAGGTCGCCAGGACCACGGAAGCGGAGGTCGGCTTCGGCTATCTCGAAACCGTCGTTCGTCTCAGTCATTATATCTATGCGGCGACGAGTTTCCTTGGACAGGTCGTACTTCGTAACCAGGATGCAATAACTCTGGCTCGCCCCACGTCCCACTCGTCCGCGCAACTGATGCAATTGCGACAAGCCGAAGCGCTCGGCATTCTGTATGACCATCACCGAGGCATTAGGCACGTTCACACCAACCTCAATAACCGTAGTTGCAACCAGCATCTGCGTTTCTCCCGAAACGAAGCGCTGCATCTCGGCATCCTTGTCCACGGGTTTCATCTGTCCGTGTACCATGCTGATGCGGTACTGAGGAAATATCTTCTGCAAATGCACGTAGGCTTCCTCCACGTTCTTCAGGTCCAGTTTCTCGCTCTCCTTGACCAAGGGATACACCATGTACACCTGTCGCCCCTCCTGAATCTGCTGGTTTATGCCACGATATAGTTTGTCAGGATTGTTGTCGTACACGTGCATCGTCTGTATGGGTTTACGCCCAGGGGGGAGTTCGTCGATGATGGAGACGTCCAGGTCGCCGTACAGCGTCATGGCCAGGGTGCGCGGAATGGGCGTGGCGGTCATCACCAGCACGTGCGGCGGTGTAAGGTTCTTTTCCCACAACTTGGCACGCTGAGCCACGCCGAAACGGTGTTGCTCGTCGATGACAACAAGACCAAGGTTGCGGAACTGCACATTGTCCTCTATCACGGCATGCGTACCAACAAGTATCTGCACCTCGCCCGTCTGCAAGCCTTCCATTACAGCCTTGCGGCGCTTGCCCTTGACCATACCCGTAAGGAGTTCCACACGCACAGGCATGTCGCCCAACATCTTACGGAAAGTTTCCAGATGCTGCTCGGCAAGTATTTCTGTGGGTGCCATAATACAGGCCTGAAATCCGTTGCCCAAGGCTATGAGCATAGTCATCAGCGCCACCATGGTCTTGCCCGAGCCCACATCGCCTTGTACCAGACGGTTCATCTGCCGGCCTGACTTCATGTCGGCATACATCTCGCGTATTACTCGCTTCTGGGCCTCGGTCAGCTGGAATGGCAGGTTGTGGGTATAGAACGTATTAAAATACTCCCCTACTCTGGAGAAAACATGTCCGCGGATACTCCCTTGGCGCAAGCGGGCATAACGGAGCACGGAGAGTTGCACGTAGAAAAGTTCCTCGAACTTCAGACGGTAATTGGCCTGAGTCAATTCGTTGGCGGTAGCCGGATAGTGAGCCGCACGCAGAGCCTCATCCAGCGAAACCATGCTCAAACGTTCTACAAGGTAACAAGGAAGGGTTTCCGATATCGCACCTGCCTGTATCTGACGCAGAAGGGTGCTGGTAAACTTTTCCAGTGTGCGCGAGGAGAGTCCCGCCTTCTTCATGCGCTCCGTTGTCTGATAGTACGGCTGCATGCTCATCTTGCTCAGCATCAGCGTGTCGGCAGGGTCTACATCGGGGTGCGTCAGGTTAATCCTGTCATTGAAGAGAGAAGGGCGTCCGAAAACAATATAGTCGGCATGCAGTTTCACCGATTTCAGTATGTATTGCTGAGAGTTGAACCACACGCAATCCACCCAACCGTAGCCGTCGGTAAAATGACCTATAAGACGCTTCTTCCTGCCCTCGCCCACCTGTTCAAAACTGATGAACTGCCCGCGAATCTGCACGAAAGGCATGTCGGAGGTCAGTTCCGAGGTGCGGTAGAGGCGGCTTCGGTCTATATGCTTGTAGGGGAAATAGTATAGCAGGTCGCCCCAGGTCTTCAGACCCAGTTCCTTCTGCAACAGGTCGGCCCTCTTGGGACCTATACCCGGCAGATAAGTAAGTTCGGTGTCAAGGATAGGGGCGCCCACTAAAGAGAAGCAAGCAACTGATTGTAAATCATGCCCTCACGCAAAGGAGCCACGGCCTCTGCGCCAAGGAAGTGCTCGGCAATGGCATAGCCAAATTCCATGGCGGCAGCAGGTCCGCGTCCGGTTATAAACTGGCCATCTACGGTAACTATTTCGGCAGTATATTCGGCACCCCTCAACTGGCTCTGCACGCCAGGATAGCAAGTTGCCTTCACGCCCTCAAGTATGTCCAAATGCCCAAATACCATGGGAGCGGCACAGATTGCAGCCAAAGGCTTGCCCTGGGCGTGGTGCTTCATGATTGCCTCACGCAAAGGGACACACTCGTCCAAATGAACGCTGCCAGGCAGGCCTCCAGGCAGCACAAGCATATCGGCAGCATCCAGGTCTACCTCCTCAAGCAGGGCATCTGCAACCACGCCAACACCATGAGCGCTGACAACTGTATTCTCGCCAGTAATGCTGACCGTGGATATCTCAAGACCTGCACGACGAATAATATCCAGAGGAGCCAAAGCCTCTATATCCTCAAAGCCTGTAGCCAAGAACTGATAAATCATAATATACGGATTTTAATTTGGTTTATAGGGTACAAAGATAATGAAATTCGGCAAAAGAACGAAGGAATATAAATAATAATCGTATCTTTGCGCACGAAAACATACACTGCACCCACGAATGAAGAAACTTCGGTTTGCCATCTTCGGCAACACATATCAGGCAAAGAAATCGGCTTGCATAGAGCAACTTCTCGGCATACTCTTGGAGCGTGGCGCGTCCCTGCTTATCGACAGGCTTTTCTATGAATACCTCACCAACAAACTGGGCATTGTAGTAAGTCCCGAAGCACTGATTGAGGGTAACGACTTCCATGCCGACTTCGTCATCTCCATGGGTGGCGACGGCACATTCCTGGAGGCTGCCCGACGAGTGGGCGACAAAGGCATGCCCATCCTTGGCATAAACATGGGCAGGCTGGGATTTCTGTCTGATTACCAGGCAGAAGACATTGCATCTGCCATAGACCACATCTACAACGACACATACCGCATTGAGGAGCGCACGGTGCTGATGGTAGAAAAGGACGGCAATGACCTACAGGGTTATCCCTACGCCCTGAACGAAGTAGCGGTGCTGAAGCACGACATCTCCTCCATGATAAGCATAGACGTGGAGATAAACGGGGAGTTCCTTACCACCTACCAGGCCGACGGCCTCATTGTAAACACCTCAACAGGAAGTACCGGATATGCTCTGTCCGTAGGTGGCCCCATTATAGTGCCAGGCACAAAAATCATTGGCTTGGTCCCGGTAGCGCCACACTCGCTGACGGTACGTCCCCTGACTCTTTCTGCCGACGCCATCGTCCGCATGAAGGTGAAGAGCCGTTCGCACAACTTCCTGCTTTCCGTGGACGGACGTAGCGAATCTGCCACCGAGGACACGACCATAACCATACGCAAGGCTCCCTACACCATCAGCGTGCTCAAGCGCAGCAAGGGCAGTTTCTTCTCCACACTGAGAGACAAACTCATGTGGGGAGCAGACTCCAGAGAATAGAACTATCAATATGGCAACACCACAACAGATAATGCATCTGCTCGCCTGGTTCTGGCGGACAAGCCGTGGCATCAGGATGAAGTCCATAGTGAACATCATCCTGGGACTAACCGTTGTTGGCATGGATTTTGCCTTCATCTGGGCAACGAAGATGACCATAGACACGGCTACCGGCGAAAGCACCCATCCGCTATGGGCAGGGTGCGCCCTGCTCGTAGGCATAGGCCTGGCAAATATCGCCATTTCCTTTGCCCGCAGATGGAGCAGCGCCCTGTTGGGAGTAAAAAGCCAGAACCTGATGCAACAGAGGGCCTTTGCACGACTTATGCATAGTGTGTGGACCGGCAAGGAACAGTTCCACTCGGGCGACGTGATGAACCGACTGATACGCGATGCCAACGAGATAACCTCCGTCATCACCGACACCCTGCCTGCCGCCCTGTGCGTCTGCGTACGTCTGGTATTTGCCTTTCTCTACCTCTTCCACTTCGACCCATGGCTGGCGCTCATCGTGCTTGTAATGGCACCTCTTTTCCTATTGCTCAGCAAGGTGTACATCAAGAAGATGCGCCTGCTGACACGCGAAATTCGCAATACCGACAGCCGCATACAAAGCATCCTGCAGGAGAGCATTCAGCACCGCATGGTCCTGAAAACGTTGGAGCAAACCGATGGCATGGTGGAACGACTGGCACAGACTCAGGACCAGCTGCACGGGCAGGTAAAGCATAAGACGCTCTTCTCCAGTTTCAGCAACCTTACGGTCAACCTCGGCTTCACGGCCGGTTATTTGCTTACCTTCATCTGGGGCGTTTATCGTCTGGATGCCGGTGCCATCACATACGGCACCATGCTGGCATTCATCCAATTAGTGGGACAGATACAGGGACCTTTCCGCGACATGACACGTTTCGTGCCTTCTATCATAAGTGCCCTTACCGCAGCCGAGCGCATGGAGCAACTGGAACAGACTCCCGTTGAGGAAACCGGAGGACAGATTCTCTTCCCACAAGGTGCAGGCATACGTTTCAGCAACGTAACCTACCGCTATCAAGACGGTCATCGCAACATTCTATGCAACTTTTCCTTTGACTTCACCCCAGGCAGCACAACTGCCATCCTGGGCGAAACTGGTGCTGGCAAGACCACCATGATACGCCTTATCCTTGCACTGCTCTCCCCCACTAAGGGACACGTGGAGTTTTACGACAAAGAGCGTACAGCATCTGCATCGCCAAACACCCGTTGCAACCTTGTCTACGTTCCGCAGGGCAATACCCTGCTAAGCGGTTCCATCCGCGACAATCTCCTTTTGGGCAATCCCGATGCCACCGAGGAAGATATGCATAGAGTCATTGAAATGGCTTGCGCCGACTTCGTTCTATCACTCCCCGACGCCCTTGACACCATCTGTGGCGAGGGAGGCACAGGACTGTCAGAAGGCCAGGCCCAGCGTATAGCCATAGCACGCGCCCTGCTGCGCCAGGGCAACATACTGCTCCTGGACGAAGCCACCAGCGCCCTGGACACCGAAACGGAGCGCCAACTGATAGGAAACATCGCCCGTCAAGCCAAGGAGAAGCACCAGACCATCCTTTTCATCACCCACCGCCCTGCCGTTGTGGAGTATTGCGAGAATACCTTGATGTTGAGGAGGTTGGAACAGTAGGTTAGGCAATGCTAATCGTAAGCATGGTATTTTGAATCATCCGCCTCGTGATAATCCCTCAGCCAGGCAATGGCATCTTCCGAACCTAAATCTGCGGCATAACCCATGAATTTGGCTACCAGTTCAAGACTTTCTGGATGTTGCTCCTCTATGGACTCGGCTACACGCAATGCCGCATCCTTGTCCGTCAGGCTTTCCTCCAAATCCTTGGTATCAACAATGCAACGCACTGGTTTCTCCTCAACATCGTCCCACTCGGTAATGACGGTAGAGAAAGTCTCCAGACACAAACTCGCATCCTCGCCCAGCTTGCGACTCTCGCCCAGTTTCAGGGCTATGAAGTCAGACTTATTCGCACCTACATACAATCCCAGACGGTCGTCCGTCATATAGCACACCTCCAAGTCCATACCTGGCATTGGGGTACCATCCAGAGAGGTACACAAACCTGCCAGGTTCACTCCCTCCTTCATCTGATCGCGCGCCATCAGGGATGTCGCACCGCCATGCGTTGCCAGCAGCATGTCCCAATGCTCCTGCAAATATGGAACAAAATTGATGCTAACTTCACAAACAGCATAACTCAACCCGATCGTTCCCGAATCCCATGTGCCTTTCTGGAAGATAGAGAATTTGGCCGAGCCATACTTGCTCACGACCTCCACATGTTCGTCGTCGGAACAAGCCTTCACATATATACTCTTTACGTATTCACGGTACTGGGACGGCAGTATGCTATCCACACGCACTCCTCTCTCCACGTCCTCGGGCGAAACATAAAAACAGTCGGAGGAATAGTTCCTGTCCGCTCTTGTACTCAAATATACTTCAAGGATCATAATCTATATCTCTTAGTAGCCCATCAAGTTAGGTTTCAATACTCTTATCGGGTACAAATATAACACTTTCCCTTTCATTTGCCCATATCCACATCTATAGGCAGAAGTTTCCTTAATCAGAGTGCATCGTCAGATTGATGTCTTGCCTACTTCATATCATCCCTCCACTCCTCGTGCCTCTTTATCTTCCAGCCGAAGGCGGCGTGGATGATGGACATCAGGGGTGAGAGCAGGCAGAAGAAGGAGTAGGGCAGATAGGTGAGGGTGGCAACACCGAGCACGGTGGCCTGTGTCATGCCGCAGGTGTTCCATGGGATAAGTACTGATACCACGGTGGCGCTGTCCTCGGTGGAGCGGGACAGGAGGCGAGATTCATAGCCCTGGCGTGTGTACTCGTCCTTGAACATGTTGCTTGACAGAATGATTGAGATATATTGGTCGCCCGTCATCAGGTTCATGGCAATGCCATTGAACACGGTAGAACAGACAAGCCCCAGGCGTGTCTTCATGAAACGGCGGAAGACGGCCTCGAGGAAGCTCTTCAGCATACCGCACGATGTCATGGCGCCACCGAATACCATAGCGGAGAGGATGAGCCAGATGGTGTCCATCATGCCGCCCATGCCTCGGGTGGAGACAAGGTCGTTCAGAAGAGCATTGCCAGTATCGACAGATGTGGAAGAGGCAAATGTGGTGATGATGCCACGGAAGAGTGCCTCGAAGGAATATGCTCCATCGGCAGAACCTCCTATCTGCATCAGTATGTTCTCCTGGAATACTATCGCCTGGATGATGGCCATGATGGAGGAGAGGAAAAGCACTATGAGGGTGGGCACTTTCTTATAGATGAGCACGCCGGTGATGATTGGCACAACGAGCAGCCAAGGCGAGATGTAGAAGGTGTTGTTCAAGGCCTCGGTGTATGTGTCTACGGACTCCGTCAGATTGCTGCTGCCTATCCATATGCCTGCAATTCCGAATATTACCAGTGAGATGAACATGCTGGGCAGGGTGGTTAGCAACATGTATCGGATATGCTGGAAGAGTGGTGTGCCGCTACTGGAACTTGCCAGTACGGTGGTGTCAGAGAGCGGAGAAATCTTGTCGCCGAAGTAGGCGCCAGAGATGATGGCTCCTGCCGTCCAGCCGTCTTCAAATCCCAATGCCCTGCCTATGCCTATCAGTGCTATGCCTATGGTGGCTATGGTTGTCCACGACGACCCCGACATCAGCGATACCAGGGCGCAGATGAGGCACGAGGAAAGCAGGAAGACTGCAGGGTGTATCATCTGTATGCCGTAGCAGATGAGTGTGGGCACAATGCCGGAAATCATCCACGAGGCCGACAGCATGCCTATGAGCAGGAGTATGCAGATGGCTATAGTGCTTTCGCGTACTTTCTCGGCAATGCTTTCTTCTATCGTGCTCCACTTTATGTGGCATACCCCCATGCCCAGGGCAATGCAAACGCCGCTGGCGGTGAGCAGCACTATCTGCGAGGGACCTCCCAGCGAGTCGCTCCCGAAGATATACAGAGTACAGGAGAGCAGTGCTATAAGTGTGATGAACGGAATGGCGCTGAGCCATGCAGAGGGCTTGCGCGGCTCAAGTGACGATTGGATATCTTCCATTGGATATTGGTTTATGGATAGGATGTAGGATATTCTAGGAAGTCCTAGGAAGTCCTAGGAGGGCCTAGGGTTTCTAGGGTTTCCTAAGATTCTTTGGTCTTCCTGTGGAAAGCATAGTTTCTCTTCTAAAAGCCGCTATCAAGACCGCTTCGCTTATTGCGGCCATAGCTGCGGTATTCGTCAAACTCTATCTCCACTTCGGGTTCCTTCAGTTCTCCCTCCTGTGGCAGGCGGAATGCCAGGTACTTGATGTCTATGCCACGAGAGCGCCACATCTCCTCGTAGTAGGTCTGGCGTGAACGTGCCTCGGCGGTGTCTTCGCCTGTCTCGCTGTAAAGGCTGCGGGTGCATACAAGAGGCTGAAGGTTGTTTGCCTTGAGCATCTCTTCGGTGTAGGTGAAGAGGAAGTTGGAGTCGGTCTTCAGATGCACGATGCCTCCGTCCTTCATAATCTTGCGGTAGCGCTGGAGGAAGTATGTGGAGGTCAGTCGTTTTGTGGCCTTCTTCATCTGGGGGTCGGAGAAGGTGAGCCATATCTCGGACACCTCGCCGGGAGAGAAGAACTTGTCTATGAACTCTATGTTGGTGCGCAGGAACCCCACGTTCTTCATGCCCTCGTGCATGGCATCCTGGGCGCCAGTCCACATGCGTGCACCCTTGATGTCCACGCCTATGTAGTTGTTGTGCGGATACAGGCGTCCCATGCCTACGGTGTATTCTCCGCGTCCGCATCCGAGTTCCAGTATGATGGGGTTCTCGTTATGGAAGAACTCCCGGTGCCAATCCATGCGCACGGGTTCGTCGCCAGGGCGGTAGGGACGTTCAACAACGAGAGGATTTGCCGCCATGTCGGCGAATTTGGCCAGTTTGCCTTTTCCCATAGTATGGTATTTTGATATTGAAGTAAAAGATGTCTTGTGGAGTCTGCCTGAAGGGCGCTATCTGGTCCTCCCGAGGACCGGCCCGAGAGTTCCCGGTTCTTTCGCCTTGGTCCTCGGGAGGACCGGCCTTTGACGTCGGGACGTCTCTTTTGGGTGCTCGGGATGGCTGTTTTGCTTTCGCCAGGTCTTGCTCCTGCTATTTCATGTCAAAGGTTGTACTGCCGATGTTCTGTCCGTCGCAGAAGATATCCACACGGTATCCGCCGGCCGAGAGAGTTTCGGCAATATCCCAGTACACGGTTACGGGCAGTTCCTCGCCTGTGTACTCAACCTCCTTGGCTATGCTGTATTGCAGCTCGCGGTTCTCGTACAGGAAGGTTCCTCCGTTTGTGAGGACGGCACCTGTTGGTGTGGCAATGCGCACATACACGAAGCGCATGCCCGTCTCGGTAGTAACGTTGCGGGCCAGGTTAAAGGAAATGACGAATTTCTTGGCCTTGCTGATTTTCTTAGTGTCCTTGCCGCGCTTGTTCTGCGCTTCAACATATATGCCTGTAGCATTCAACTGGCTGGCAATGGCCACCTTTTCCACCAACTGCTCCTTCTCGGTGGAAAGGTCGGTGATGTGGGCCTGTGCCTGCTGATTCTGGTTGCGCAGCTTGTCGTTGTCCACCTTCAGTGCCATGTTCTCGCGGTTCAGCGAGTCAATCTGCATGACGTAGTCCTTCAGTATGGCACGCAGGGTGGCCAGCTCCTTCTTCAGACGCATTATCTCGCGGGCATTGTCGGCCTTTGTCTGCTTCAGTTCGGCAAGCAGTTTCTGCACGCGCTCCTGCTCGATGGAAAGCTGGTTGATGAGCGAGTCGTTATTGATCTGTGCCATCATCTCGTTGTACTGCATGGCAAACTGCTCGTACTCGTTCTCCATTTCTGCCTTGTCCATCTTCAGGACCTCTATCATCTGCTCGTTTTCCTCCTGGCGAGCCTTCATCTGTGTGTTCATGTAGATGAGTACGCCGATAAGCACGATGCATACCGCTGATGCGGCAATCAATATTACCTTTTTGTTCATAGTGCAATGTGTTTTCCTTGTGTGTATTGCTATTTGCGTACAAAGGTACGAATAAGTGAGAAAAATACCAAAGAAACGATTAAACGAGAGCAGAAAAAAGTCTACTTTTTATGCCGAGGGTGAGTTTCTAAGACCAAAGGTCGAACTTGTCTGCGAGTTTCTCCTAAAGTGGCATAGTTACACTCAATATACTGCCAATATGCGGCTTTTGGAGGCGCAGAGCAATATAACGGCAACCTAATATGCTGATGTTCAGAGATAAATAGGGCAAGAAACGAGCATTTGGAAAACTTTTTCTTTAACCAAAGAGAAATCGTTATTGAAAATCAGTATGTTACAAAATGAAGTGGATAACTTTTGTTTTCTGGGCGCTTAAAAAGTTTGCTAAATTGGCGAAGTTTTTTCTTGAAATTCTTGTCTCGTATTGTCTATTATCGTATATTTGCAACACTTTTTCGCGCTTTTCGGAAAGGCGTCGGAAGAGCGAGAGAAATACACCTTATATATAATAGAAACACACAAAACAAGCCCCCAGTATGATACAGACAGTAGTAAAGCGCGACGGACGCATCGTTGGTTTCAACGAACAGAAGATAGGTGCCGCCATCCGTAAGGCAATGCTTACCACCGAGACAGGTGAGGACAGCGAGTTGATAGTGAAGATTACCGACCGTGTGAGCATCCGCGGCAAGTCGCAGATGACCGTGGAGGAAATCCAGGATATGGTAGAGGACGAGCTGATGAAGTCCAGCCGCCCCGACGTTGCCAAGATCTACATCAAGTACCGCAGTGCCCGTACTATTGCCCGCAAGGCCAAGACCCGCGATATCTTCCTGGAGATTATCAACATCAAGAACAACGATGTTACCCGTGAGAACGCCAACATGAACGCCGACACCCCTGCCGGCATGATGATGAAGTTCTCCAGCGAGACAACAAAGCCCTTCGTGGACGACTACCTGCTGAGCGAAGATGTGAAGGATGCCGTGAAGAACAACTATCTGCACATTCACGACAAGGACTACTATCCCACCAAGTCGCTGACCTGCGTGCAGCACCCCTTGGACCGTATCCTCAAGTACGGTTTCCAGGCCGGCCATGGCGAGAGCCGTCCTGCCAAGCGCATCGAGACTGCTTCTATTCTGGGCTGTATCAGCATGGAGACCGTGCAGAACGAGATGCATGGCGGTCAGGCGATCCCTGCCTTCGACTTCTATCTGGCCCCCTATGTGCGCAAGAGTTTCATAGAGGAGGTGAAGGTGCTGGAAGACCTCAATGCCGAGGACTATAGCGAACTGTACAATAGCGACATCGAGGACTTCATAGATACTCCCCTCACAGGCCTGGTAGGCCGTGAGCGTGTGCGCCAGCATGCCATCAACAAGACCGTGGAGCGCGTACACCAGTCCATGGAGGCATTTATCCACAATATGAACACCATCCACTCCCGTGGTGGTAATCAGGTGGTATTCTCTTCTATCAACTACGGTACCGACACCAGTGCCGAGGGCCGTTGCATTATCCGTGAGTTGCTGAAGAGCACCTACGAGGGTGTGGGTAATGGCGAGACAGCCATCTTCCCCATCCAGATTTGGAAGAAGAAGCGTGGTGTGAGCTATCTGCCCACCGACCGCAACTACGACCTCTACAAGTATGCTTGTCAGGTAACAGCCCGTCGTTTCTTCCCCAACTTTATCAACCTGGACGCTCCCTACAACTATCATGAGAAGTGGGACATCAACGACCCCGAGCGCTACAAGTACGAGTGCGCCACCATGGGATGCCGTACCCGTGTGTTCGAGAACCGTTTCGGCCCCAAGACCAGTATCGGCCGTGGTAACCTCTCTTTCTCTACCATCAACATCGTGCGCCTTGCCATCGAGTGCATGAACATCAAGGACAAGGACGACCGCATAGCAGCCTTCTTTGCAAAACTGGACAACCTCCTGGAGGTTACCGCCCAGCAGTTGCACGACCGTATGGAGTTCCAGAAGACTGCCTTTGCCAAGCAGTTCCCCTTGCTCATGCGCGGCTTGTGGATAGGCAGCGAGAACCTCTCGCCCAACGACACCATCGCTCCTGTCATCAACCAGGGTACGCTGGGTATCGGTTTCATCGGTCTGGCAGAGTGCCTCATTGCTCTCACTGGCAAGCACCATGGCGAGAGCGAGGAGAGCCAGGAACTGGGTCTGAAGATAGTTACCTACATGCGCGACCGTGTGGTGGAGTTCTGCGACCGCTATCAGCACAACTATAGTGTGCTGGCAACTCCTGCCGAGGGACTTTCCGGCCGTTTCACCAAGTTCGACAAGAAGAAGTTCGGCATCATTCCCGGCATTACCGACAAGGACTACTATACAAACTCTAACCACGTGCCCGTGTACTACAAGTGTTCAGCACTGCACAAGGCTCAGGTGGAGGCTCCCTATCATGCACTCACTGGCGGTGGCCACATCTTCTATGTGGAGATAGACGGCGATGCCACACACAACCCCGAGGCTGTGATGAATATCGTGGACATGATGGACAAGTTCAACATCGGTTACGGTTCTGTGAACCACACACGCAACCGTTGCATGGATTGTGGTTATGAGAATGCCGAGAAGGTAATGGACGAGTGCCCCAACTGCGGTAGCCACAACATTGACCGCCTCCAGCGCATCACTGGTTACCTCGTTGGTACCACAGACCGGTGGAACAAGGCCAAGTTGGCAGAGTTGAACGACCGTGTGATACACAAGTAATATACCTTATATGTAATACAAGCAGACAGACCAAGCATGTCATCAGAGTGCTGTCTGTCTGCCTTTTTTATCTTGCAGAAATGAACTTGCGTGTACTTGATATTTTAGAAGATACCACGGTGGACGGTCCCGGTTTCCGTACGAGCATCTACCTGGCGGGATGCCGCCATCATTGCCCTGGGTGCCATAATCCCGAGTCGTGGGATGAGAACGGGGGAGAGGAACTCTCCGTTGACGACCTTCTGCGCGTCATCGTCAATGATCCCTTTGCCCATGTTACCCTGTCCGGAGGCGATCCCTTGCTTCAGGCAGCGGGATGTGCCGAACTTGCACGCAAGGTAAAGGCCGAGACGGACAAGACCATCTGGTGCTATACCGGCTACACCTGGGAGCGTCTTCTGGCAGAGAGCAATGTTCATGTAATGTCTCTGTTGCAAAATATAGACGTTCTGGTGGATGGTCCCTTTATACAGTCGCTTCGCAATGCCGACCTTCTTTTCCGTGGTTCTTCCAACCAAAGGCTCATTGATGTGCAGAAGTCACTTCGGAGTGGCGAGGTGGTGGAGTGGAGAAGGGGATAAGACTATAGAAACAAACTACAATCACCTATTTTCCCTCATTTACGGAACCTCTTTGTTACGGCAGCATATCCGCACCGTTGACAGAGAGGTTCTGTTGCAATATGGCGGGTGAAACCATCATAAAGGGCACGGGCACGAGAGGAATCCAGCACTTCCTCCAAAGTCTGGTGAAAGAGATTGCCCAGAGGAACATTGCCATTATGGTCCAGACAACAGGGAACTACCGTACCATCCACGAGTACGCCAATCTGATTGCGCAGGGCATAGCAGAAAACTTCCTCTTTCTCAATGGCTTCAAGTTCTTCGTCTGGCCACTCGAAGATATGGTCGTACTCCAGATATATATTATCCGACATCTTCCATCCATCATAGCGCTCCGTCCACGGACGTGGCACATACTCTGACGCCAAGTCCAGGAGACGCTCGTTATCCTTGTCGTAACCTCCCTGATTCCATAGCCGCAAGACAACAATCACCCCCAACTGTGCTGCCTTCTGCGCGAAGGTCATCACCTGACGCATGTACTCTTCGGGTGCATCCTTTCCATTGCCTTCGTGCGAGTGCAAGGATATCTGCACCTTGTGGGGCAAAGCCTCCAACAAGGCATCACCGGCCCTGTCCAGAAGAGTGCCGTTTGTTGTCAGCACCGGAATAAAGCCTTTTGCCTTTGACATACGGACAAACTCAGGCAGATGACGGTGCATAAGAGGTTCGCCCATCAGGTGAAAATACAAGAACTTTATCCTGCCCGACAACCTGTCTGTAAGCAAATCAAACTCCTCAACAGACATGGTCCGTCCCTTCCGCTCCGTCTTGGGGCAGAAAAGGCAATCAAGATTGCACACGTTGGTTATTTCAAGGTAGCAACGGGAAATCATTGTCCGTCCTTTGTCTGCAGATACGGCACTAATCAGGCTTCGTTCACTTCAACCTGAATTGTACGGGCACTGTTGTCATCGACTTTACTGCCACTCCACCAACCTTGGAGGGAATCCATCGGGGCATTTGCGTCACCAGACGCACAGCCTCCTTAGAAAGGGATTTGTCCGGACTTTGGATCACCTTCACACCGGTCACACTACCGTCCTGGCCTATCTGGCAACCTACCATCACCAACCCCTGCACCTTCTTGCGCATGCACTTTTCCGGATAACGGAGATTCTCGGCTATCCACTTATCACGGGCATAGTCGCCACCATCAAAAGAAGCAGGAACCACCTTCCCTACAACCTCTGCCGGAATTATCAAAGCGGGGCGTATTACCGCAGGTTTGCCGTCATATAGCATCTTGGGCTCATAGTTAAGAGATGACTTAGGAACGGGTCTGCCTACATAGAAGTCCAGTGAATTCTCAAAGGCATCAACAACCTTCTGGTAAGGCATATTTCTAGAATCTATCTCCTTTTTATAGAACAATACAGGATGCTCCTGGGAAGCGTGTTCCACAAAATAGGCATGAACGATATCCGCAACCTTGTTGAGCGAGTCCATCGGAGCGGTTGCATCATGTACTATACATACATATGCCGGACACAGCGTCTCTAAACAGGATGCGATGTTTCCAATCCCCTTCATATTTCCGCCCCTTTGGGCTATCTGTCCATTTATGTCCATTTCAAGGACGATGGTATTGTCGGATTGCATAGGAGGAAGATTAAGCACGCGCTCGGCATACATTCCACTTGTTGTCTCCATATATGAAATCTTCCAACTCTCGCCAACCTCCTGCGAGTGCGCCACCTGCATGCTCATGCCTACGAGCACAGATAGCAATAATCTTTTCATATTCATGCGTATTATACTATTGTTATGTATGCTTTATATTTATACGTATTTCTCCGAAGCTATACGGCAGATGTTCACCACCGTCTGCATGGCCTTCTCCATGCTTTGAATGGGCAGGAACTCGTGTCGGCCGTGGAAGTTCAGTCCTCCGGCAAAAATGTTGGGACAGGGCAGACCCTTGAACGAAAGCTGTGCACCATCAGTTCCGCCACGGATAGGCACCACCTTTGAGAATCCGCATGCCTCCTCTATGGCACGCAGGGCTATTTCGGTGATATGAGGCTTGTCCACCAACTGGGTGTGCATATTATAATAGGTATCCTTCACCTCGGGCAGGAAGGTGCCATGACCGTACTTGTCGTTCATCCTCTCGCACATGTCCAGGATGAGGCGCTTGCGCATCTGGAACATCTGCGTGTTGTGGTCGCGGATTATGTAAGTCAGTGTGGCCTGCTCTACCCCACCCTGCATCTGGTACAGGTGGAAGAAGCCTTCGTAACCCGTAGTGCGCTCAGGCACCTCGTTCTCTGGCATCTGCTGGGCAAACTCCGTGGCCAGCAGGGCGGCATTCACCATCTTGTCCTTGGCATAACCGGGATGCACGCTCACGCCATTCACCACAATCTTGGCACTGGCGGCATTGAAGTTCTCATACTCCAGTTCGCCCACCTCACTGCCGTCCATGGTGTATGCCCACTGGCATCCGAACTTCTCCACATCAAACAGATGTGCACCACAGCCGATTTCCTCGTCGGGATTGAAGCACACACGCACCTTGCCGTGCTTCACCTCGGGGTGAGCCAACAGGTATGCCATTGCCGACATTATCTCTGCTATACCAGCCTTGTCGTCGGCACCAAGCAGGGTGTGACCATCGGTAACAATGAGGTCCTCGCCCTTGTGCTCCAAAAGTTCGGGGAACTGGCTGACGCGTGTCAGGATTCCTTCAGCCTCATCCAGCACAATGTCCGTGCCATCGTAGTTCTCTATGATGCGTGGCTTTACATCAGCACCCGAGCAGTCGGGACTGGTGTCCATGTGTGCAATGAAACCCACCACAGGCACTTCCTCCATACCCTCGCTTGCTGGAAGTGTGGCAAAGACATAGCCATGAGCATCCATCTCTACCTCCTGCATGCCTATCTCCTTCAGTTCCTCCACCAGGTATTCTGCCAAGCGCAGTTGTTTCTCCGTACTGGGACAACGGCCCTCAGCCTCCTCGCTTGACTGGGTGTCGAAACTCACATATTTCAAGAATCTTTCTACTATTTCCTTTTTCATATTGTCCATGTTCTTACGTTATTCTTCCGCACAAAGGTACGATTAAGTGAGCGAAAATGCAAACTTGTTTGCAATTTTCCGAACGTGAGTACCTTCGACTCTCGGTCAAAGGTACGATTAAGCGAGGGAAGTACAAAATAAATAATGTTTTATTTTTACTTCCGAGCGTGAGTACCTTCGACCGGCAGATCAAGGGTACGATTAAGTGAGCGAAAATGCAAGAGCATAGCATACTGACTTCCTGTCGCGAGAGGAATACTAATCCAACTTTATTGGCAGATAGTATCTTATCGGTATGATTCTACCAGCTTCAGAAGCAGGTTTCCATCGTAGCAAGAGGGTGTGCCACAGCACACCCTCTTATCTAACATTATATCGGCACTTCATGCCATGGTATTAACGGCGAATGGGCTTCTTGTCTGTTATATAGGTTTTACGACCGTTTATGATATATACCCCATTCTTCAAAGTTTTCACATTGTATATTCTGTTTCCGTTAAGGTCGTAGACCTCTGTTTCCTCGCCAATGCCTTTTATTTGGTCAATGCCAGTTTCAGACATTACATTAATATTGAAGGTGGTCTTACCTGGTTTGAAATCCTGTCCATTGTTTTTTGTAAGAATGACGTTCTCTATGCATCCTGTCACTGTTTCGCCGTCTGACAAAGAGCCGTCAGCTTTCACTTTGATATCTACAATGGGGCCTTTTTGTCCGCTGAAAGCACTGTTCGTCATGGAAAAACAAACAAAACGGTAATAGCCGTTCTTGATGCGTTCTACAGACAGGCTATGATTAGCCTTTTTTCTCTGCACGTTCAAGCTGGCATCCAACTCGCCTGACTCTTTCAATGCAACACTGATACCCTCAGGAAGGTACATGTCAAACTGAAATGCGCAGAAAACGTTGTACGGATTGTCCATATTCACAGTAATGTTCTGCAGCCCTTTCGGTTCTATATTGAAATCGTCTACATAAACCTTGTCAGAGGTTTGTGACATACAGCATATACTCGCCAATGAAAACACGATAGCTGTTAATATCTTCTTTTTCATACTATTCTTTCTTTTGACATTATTATTTGCTTCTGTTCCAATCTCATCATCATTTGTTCATGATCAAGTTCACAATCTTAACCACATCCGACACGTTTATTACTCCATCTTGGTTTGCATCTGCCGCATCCTTATTGAAGTTGCCCTCCGGATGAAGCATAATGTGGTTTATCACGCTTACAATGTCCGAAACGGTTATAGAAGCATCTCCGTTAGCGTCTCCCAAAATGAAATCGGGTGCTTCTGTAAGCGTTATATTGAAGTCTCTTGTCAACAGTTCGTTTTCTGTTCCGTCTTGTTGTGTAAAGATGATGTTTTCCAACCTTGCTTCATATACTCCAGGTTTCATGTCTGCATCCGTTATCAGAGGAATTCCCAATAGTTTGCCGGCAGTTCCCTTAATGGGTGCGTTTTGCGCTGAAAGGCAGATGAAGCGATAGCGGTTTCTTTTTGTACCGGAAGGAAGCTTATCCTCGATTTTTTCCACCATAACGGTGTGTGATGCATCGTTTCTGTCTCCCATCACAAACTTATAGTTTCCATCTTCATCAGTTTCCATCTCAATGTCTATGGGAAGGATAATATCAAACTGGTAGGCGGTAAAATCTTCTCTATTGTTGGTCAACGAGATGTCGAGCTGTGTCATAAAGCCGGCAGGAAGTGGATCAATAACAGCAAGCAGGAAATTCTTTTCTGGTGTATCATCACCTTCTTCCACTATATCCGCAAATTTCGACCAGTCAGCAGTCTGCCGATAAAGTTTCTTGCTTCCAGCAGGCACAGTGAGTACTATTTTTGAATACATTTCGTCAATATGATCCCATGTAAACTTAGAACCAGAAGAAAGATTATACAGGTCTCTTATTAGTTCATTGCTCAAGCTTACAATTTCTTCTGTCTCCATCGGATGTTCGATGCGGCTGTTTATCTTCTGTAAGAGATAACAATCATTCAATATACCACCTCCCATTCGGGTTACTGTACTGGGAATGGTAATTTCTGTAAAACAATAGCATCTGTAGAAGGCAGCTTTACCAATGCTATCAAGTCCTTCTGGAAGTTCTGGAGTATTAAGATATTGACAATCAGAGAAAGCCTCATCACCAATAATCTTTAGTCCGTCAGGCAATACGATATTAAACAATGTCAAGCAACCTTCAAAAACACCTTTATTCAAAACAGTGACTTGCTCAGGTACAATGAAGTTTTGTATATTGTAACATTCCTGGAATGCATACTCTCCTATCTCGGTTATTGTTGAAGGTAAATTCAACGTGCTTAGTCTCGAACAATAAGAAAAGGCGTCTCTACCTATTTCGGTTGTTGTCGCAGGCAAATCCAACGAGGTTAAATTTCCACAACCGCTAAAGACATAATCTCCAAGCACAAAGGGAGTGTCATCAGTTCGTTCCGCAAACTTGACAATGGCGAGATTTTCACAGCCATTAAAGATACCTTCAGGCAATATTCTTACCTTTGCTCCCACGTTAACCTTCTCCAACGAGGTGCAATTCGAGAAAAGATCTGTTGCTTGCAGATTGATGGCATTGTAGTTGACAAGCGCCAGTTGGCTGCACCCTCTAAATGCATAACGACCAACTTCCTTCAACTTCTCGTTCAAAGTAACCTTGGTCAATTGTTGGTTATTATAGAAAGCGTTTTCACCAATCTCTTCCAATCCCTCAGGGAGTAGAAGCGTACTGAGGTTGTAGCTACGAAGAGCATCGTCACCAATACGGCGCAACGATTTCGGCAATGAAAAGTCACTAAGATATGAACTATAGAAACCATCTGCAATGCTTGTTGTTCCCTCGCGAATGCCTGCTGCATTTTGGGTGTCAACAACATACATGGCAATGTTGCCCATGTATTTCACTCCACCTTCCACCGGCAGATTTTCATACCAAGGCGTATTATTGAAAGCATTGCAATGCACCTTCAACAAGTTCTCAGAATAACTAACCTCTTTAAGCGCCGTACAACCGGAGAAAGTTTCCTCAAACAAAGCCTGAAGCGAACTTGATAAATTTACGCTTGTCAAAGAAGCGCAATTCATAAAGGCTTGCTTTCCAAGGAAACGCAGATTCTCGGAAAGTTCTATCTTTTCTATGTTCGAACACCCTAAGAAAGCACCTGCACCAATGGAGTCACAAAGAGGTAAAGACACAACCCCGTTAGAGCCTTTTAAAAAGTCACACTTATTAAATGCATTGTTCCCAATGTGTCGTACCTTGTTCATGTTCTCCACATTAAAGGTTCGGCATCTGCTAAATGCCGACGCTCCAATTGAATCCACCTCTTCCAAATTTAGCGTGGGTAATGAGACGCAACCGGCAAATGCACTTGAAGCAACATACTTCAGCCCGTTGGCGAATTCCACTTCTTGCAGATTGGCACATTCGCTAAACGCATGACTTGCCGCCCGAGTGATGCCACGTGGCATTACGATGTGCTTGTATGGTCCATCCATAAATAAGCCAGCCAGGTCCGGACCATAATAATAATGGTAGTCTGTATTTGACATAACGTTCGAACCATGTTTTTCGGACGTTTCTTCTGTCAAAAAGAAACTGTATTTGTTGTAGGACCACATGACATCGGGATTTTCATACGCATAACTTCTATAACATCCGCCATCATATATCAAGGTCACATCGCTGAGGTCGATAGATTCCAAGTTTGAAATCACACCCTTGCCTTCTGCCAGATACTGAAGGTCAATACTGTTCAGAGGACCGCAGATCTTCAAGCGACGAATCTCTTCTTCGTCACGTTCCAGCAAAGCCATACGCAATCCTCCGGCGCTTTCCACGTTCACCACTATCTGGCCTTCCGTCCAATCTGTATTGCCGTTGCCTTCTGCTATTACAATAAAATTCTTCCATCCAGAAGCATTCCTATATGCATCCACACTCTCTTCTGGCACATAGAGCACTGTGTTTCTGGCATCACGTGAAGGATACTTGACGCTTATCGGTTCCTTTATCGGGCAATGGATAACAGACCCTGCCAAAGCATAATCTCCAATCTTTGTCAGTGTGGATGGCAGTACCATTTCCTTAAGCCCACTCCCGTCAAAGGCACCGCCAGAAAGTACAGAGAGGCCTTCGGGCAATGAAATTTGCGTCAGGCTTGCACATTCTTCGAATGCAGAACCACCTATTATCTCCAAACTGTCTGGCAATACCACTTCTGCCAAAGCGGAGCATTTCAAGAAAAGGTAAGCGGGTATACTTTTCAAACCTTTGGGCAAGGTTGCAGATGTAAGGCCAGAACAATTCTCAAACACCCTTTCTCCTAAGGATTGCACCGATTCTGGTATTTGTATGGTACTCAAAGCCTTGCAATTATAGAAGGCATATTCTCCAATAGTCCCCAAACTGTCTGGGAGTTGGATGGAGGTAAGGGCGGTGCAATTATAAAATGCTTGCGTGCCAATGGTTGCCACACTCTTGGGCAACGTAATGGATGATAGGTTTGTACGAGATTTAAAAGCAGTTCCTATATCAGATAGGTTTTCAAAATATTTCAGCTCATCAAACGATACAATGTTATTAGCGATGCTGATATTCTTCAGAGAGGTAACCAAACTTGCCTCGTAAAGGCTAAGTTCCCCATCCTTATTCTCATCCCAATTTTTGAGACAAAATACTTTCGTCAGTGAGTCCGCAAATTGTATGAATGTGCTTTCTTCATAGGTGCCCTCCATTTCCTTTATTGTCTGGAAGTTCCAGCCACTAGCACTCCTATACAGGATCGTAAGACCATACGGAACGGTTAAGGTTGCTGTGGATAAAACTTCGGCAGGGAAGGCACTGATACGGAATGGCTTGCGAATATGCGATACTACATTTTGAATATTAGTGCAATTAGAAAATGCCGACGATTCTATCCTTGTGAGACTTGCAGGGAGTTCGATGCTGGTAAGCCCAGTGCAGTCTTCGAATGCAGAACCACCTATGCTTGTGAGACTTGCAGGAAGTTCGATGCTGGTAAGCCCAGTACAGCCTTCGAATGCACAAACATCTATGCTTGTGAGACTTGCAGGAAGTTCGATGCTGGTAAGCCCAGTGCAGCCTTCGAAAGCAGAACGAGTAATGTGTGTGAGACTTGCAGGAAGTTCGATGCTGGTAAGCCCAGTGCAACCATAGAATGCATAATCAACTATTCTTGTTATTGACTTAGGTATGATAGAGGTCTTGCAGCCCACTATAAGGTAGTTTGTTGCCGTCTTTATAATTGAATTGCAATCTTCACGTGAATCAAAAATGATATTCGCCGTATCCACTTTGATCATTTCAATTCCACTACATACATTTAAATAGGAAGCTGAGCCTATTGTCTCTACTTCTTTGCCAATATACACCTTTTTTATGGATGTATTGTTACTGAACCAGTATCCAAATACTTTTTTATGAACAGAAACGGCATTGATTGTACAATTTGCAAATGGGCTACCAGATAACTCCATGTCCTCTCTAACAGAAACGCTGTCAATGGTGCAACCAGAAAACGCCTCATCACCAATAGAAACAAGATTAGTGGGCAATTCTTTCCAATGTAATTTTGAGCAACCAGAAAATGCACGACCTCCAATAGATGCTAAACTATCGGGGAAGTGGATGGATGTTAGAGCAGAGCAACTATTAAAAGCATAGGAGCCTATTGACGTTAGCGTGTTGGGCAAGGACACGGAGGTAATATAGTCCCTGCCTTCAAAAGATTTTGGTTGGATTTCTACCACCTTATATCCCTTTACTTCTTCTGGCACAGTTACAACTCCTTTTGTTGCAATATCAATTGCATTACTCGCAACAGCACAAGTCTTCTCTGCCTCGCTGATGACCTTAAATTTCATCATCACTCCACCCGGTGTTTCTGCTTGAAATGTATCACCGTCGGCACTCCAAGCACATAGGCCGGTAGAGAGTACCATAACTAAAATAAAAAGTTTTTTCCACATAGTAGTATGTTTTTATAAATGTATTTCATCTATTCCTATGTGTGCTGCTTTCCGTACTTCTCGGCTCCGGTTAGGGATAAAAAAAGACGTGAAGCTCTGCACTGTTGCCCGCTTCACGATTAGAGGCTCCTGGAATTGCCCATCCTGTCGAAACGAGCAACGCCTAAGCCCCACGCCGATATGTGTATATAATTCACCCTTGCAACTGGCCATACACCTTTGGCATAAGGATACACCATTGGCTGGCAATGTACAATGGGGGAATGTGTATAACATACCCACGAAGGACATTCACGTTGCCTTGTTCCTGACAGGAATGAAATTTTTCCAGGATTTCTAATCGTCAGAATCAAAGCGTAGTAAACGCCTTTTATTATGTTTTGCCCCACACCCACCCACACCCATAAAGGATGCGATCGGCGTGAGACAGTGGCAAAGATACGAAGAAGCTATCAAAATATCAAATAATTTGAATATTTTCAAGCACAAGTACCTTCGACCGGCAGGTCAAGGGTACGATTCAGTGAGCGAAAATGCAAGAGCATAGCATACTGACTTCCTGTTGTGAGAGGAATACTAATCCAACTTTATTGGCAGATAGTATCTTATCGGTATGATTCTACCGGCCTCAGAAGCAGGTTTCCATCGTGGCATATTCTTCACGACTCGCACGGCTTTCTTGTCCAGCCTTTTGTTTCCTGAACCACGAACTATCTCTATGTCGCTTAAGCTTCCGTCTACATTGATTGTAACCCTAAGTATTATTCTGTCACATGTTATTTTCTTCAGGGATTTACTGGTATATCGGAATTCTTTTTTTAGATACTCCTTCAATGCTTCCTGCCCACCTGGAAATTCGGCAGGAAATTCAAAATCTTCATAAATAGTACCGTCTCTACTCTCCTTGGTTTCCAAACTATCAGTGTTGCTGACCATGGTCTCTGTCTGAGCATAAGAAAGAATGGAGACAACAAGCATGGCAGACAGGAATAGTCCTCTAAGCATGAGAAACTTGGTTGAATTCTGTTTGTCCTTCATATTGGCATTGCATTTCGGAAAGACGATAGTTTACCTTCTCCGTCAGGTCATCCAAGGAGTTGTTATGATACCGGTTGCTTAGCAAGTCATCCAGTATTTTACATCTGGTCATCGCATTCTTATTCGCTGACATGCTCTTCTTTTTTATATTCTTCAATACTCCCTGTTCTCTTCAGACAAACAGTCAAACGTTCTTCTACTCTTTCGCGTTTCTGAATTTTGTCTTGGAGATTATACACCTTTTGATTTAACTCATTGATTTCCTCTTCGAGCTTGACATATAAGGGATTCTTCTCACGGAAAATCTTGTCATGTGCAATCTTCTCTGCGAAAGTCATTTTAGCCTGAAGGCGCTCTTTTCGCTTATCAAAATATAGTTTTCTGTTTTCCTTAAACTTAATTTGTCGTTCAAGATTCATTTCTTCCCTCTTGAATGTTTCAATCGTTGAACGTACACTATTCAGCACTGGAGGGATTTCCAGCTTAACTCCTTTGTTCATTGATAGAATTTCATCTATCAATGCTGACATATCTCCACAGACCTCTTGCAGTTGTTTAAGACTTTCCACAAACAACAAAGAACCCGTAATTTTTTCGGCCTTAAACAAAATGGTCAGTTCGTCCGCCATGGTTTCCATCATAATAAACTCATCCTTGTTAAAAGGACGTATAACGCTGAGACGAATTTCAGATGAAGTTAAATCTTTAATCCTGCTTTGAACTTCTGCCGGATTATCCATAATGGCTCGCAGACCCTTCATCATCTCTTCAACTTCTTTTATCACATATTCACCGACAAATTTTCTCGGGTCGGCTATTGATTGATTTACGAAGTCAGCGATGAAAGCGATAGATGCATCCCAACTCTCTCGTAGAGGGCGGTATGCCCTTGTGCATGCCATAAGAGATTTCATGTTGGCATAATAGTAATGAACAAGGTATGAATATGGCAAGATAACAATATCCTTATACTTGACAGCGAGATTAAAATAAGCAGCACTGCCATAACCAAAATTGGTCCTCAATTCAACGGTAATATCGTCATTGATTTTATGTGTGTAAGTAGAGTACCCAACAACATCACGGGAGTACAATTTTATCTCGTCATGCTCTTGTATCTTCTTTACGGTTTCACTAAGTTGCAGACATTTAATGTATATGGAAGCTTTATTTAAATACTCCTTTTTAGCAGAATGGTTAGCCTCTATGATTTCCTTATCCAGTTTCAACTTTAAAACCTCTATGGATTCTTTACTGAAACGATGCTTCGCATTGAAAGTAGTTTCTATTTCCTTAACACCTTTTACATAATCTGCATAAGAAATTTCTTTAGGGACAGAACGGTTGTCTATATAACTATCATTATATTCACTTGGATAGCAAAAGGTAAAGGCCTTAACTTTAGGAGTAAAAACGGAATAGAAATATGACGACATATCGTAAACAGTTCTGTTAGGATTTTCTGCCATCGCTTCTAATTCAGCAATGGGTACTTCAGAACTTGGTATATCCATTCTCTTCACACTAAGAGTCGCATCTCTGTTCTCGACTAGTGTAAGCACATATTTTTCATTGACTTGACTTTTCTCCATAACCAGTTATTTTTATTTTCGAATGCAAAGTTCGGTGCATGCCACGGAAACATCTTCAAACAAACGATGTATTGCATGTGTTGCCTTTGAGAAGCCAACCAATATGTAGCTCTCGTATTCATAGTGGGCAAACTCCTCGGCAACTGTGAATTCGCCGACATGCCTTGCCCCCCTAGTAAGAAGTGCAGTTGTCCCGTGCTGAATTTATTTCCAACTCAGCATTTGCTCATAGATCTGGCATCTAAATATTCTTCCTAGCATCTTTTTTTATTTTATTCGACACAAAGGTAACTATAAAATCCTAATTACCAAAGGAGAAGAACAATAAAAAAAATACCCAAATGCTCAAAGAACTTTTGGTGCAAAGTGCTAAAAAAACTCAAAGATACACATCCTATATAAGCCACAATTCTCAACATATACTAAGGACAGTCATTTAATTCCTTCACTCTTATTAAACTGGCAGACTTCCTCATATTTTTTAGATCAAGGACAAAAGCATCCATAAAGAGAAAGAGAATGAATGCAGCATAGGATGAAGATTATCTGAAAAGTTTACTAACTACATGGATAAAGCTTTTTAATTCATGCGTTTTCCCTAAATAGCACTTTCTAAAAAATAAACTCAATATTGCGTAGCAGTGTACTGAATATTGGGTACAAATATACCAAACGTTGGGGATTATTGTACTCAATATTACGTACATTTCTATAAACGCATATTTCATCAGTTTGTTTCCTTGTCCTGATGCCTTTAAAAACAACAGCTTTCACCTTTAAAAAGAATAAGAACTGAACTTTTTCTGCTCTCACTTAACCGTTTCTTTGGGATTTCCCTCACTTAATCGTACCTTTGACCTGATGGTCGAAGGTACTCCCGTTCGGAAGTAAAAATAAAACATTTTTTATTTTGTACTTCGCTCACTTAATCGTACCTTTGTACCAAGATGATAGATAGAATAACCACAGACAAGATAAAGGAGGCGGCACAGATAGTAGATGTGGTGTCGGATTTCGTCACGCTGAAAAAGTCGGGTGCCAACTATAAAGGCCTCTGCCCATTCCATGACGACCGCACGCCGTCGTTCATGGTTTCACCAGCCAAGAACTACTGCAAGTGCTTTGCCTGTGGTAAGGGAGGCAATCCCATCGGCTTCATCATGGAGCACGAGCAACTGTCCTATCCCGATGCGCTTCGCTATCTGGCCAAGAAATACGGCATACAGGTGGAGGAGAAGGAACTTACCGCCGAGGAGCGTGCTGCACAGACGGAGCGCGAGAGCATGTTCATTCTAAACGAGTGGGCGTTGCAGTGGTTCAAAGAGCAGATGCACAATACCACGGACGGACGTGCCATTGGACTTGCCTACTTCCGCGAACGTGGTTTCCGCGACGATATCATAGAGAAGTTCCAGTTGGGTTTCTGTCCCAAAGGACGAGACACCATGAGCCGTGCCGCACTGAAAGAGGGCTATCGCGAACAGTACCTCGTGGGCACCGGCCTTTCCATCAAGCGCGAGGACGGCACGGTAGTGGACCGCTTTTGGGGACGCGTCATGTTCCCATGGTACACCATAGGCGGCAAGGTGGCAGGCTTTGGCGGACGTGTCTTGGATGCCGCCACCAAGGGCGTTGCCGTCAAGTACCAGAACTCGCCCGAATCCAGCATCTATAGCAAACGACGCGAGCTGTACGGTCTCTACCAAGCCAAGCAGGCCATCGTCAAGATGGATCAGGTGTATATGGTAGAAGGCTACACAGATGTTATCTCCATGCACCAGTGTGGCATAGAGAATGTGGTTGCCAACTCGGGTACCGCCTTGACCAAGGAGCAGATACATCTCCTGCACCGCTTTACCAACAACATCACCCTGCTCTACGACGGTGACGATGCCGGCATACATGCAGCCCAGCGAGGTACGGACATGCTTCTGGCGGCAGGCATGAACGTGAAGATACTGCTCTTGCCCGACGGGGACGACCCCGACAGTTTTGCCCGCAAGCACAATGCCGAGGACTTCCGCCGCTACGTAGAGGAGCATCAGGTGGACTTTCTCAAGTTCAAGACCAATCTGGCACTGGCCGAGGCGCAGAACGACCCTCGCAAACTCAGTGCCCTGGTGGCAGAGATAGTAACCAGCATATCCTTCATCCCCGACGAGATAACCCGCTCGCTCTACATCCGCGAAACGGCACAAACCATGCGCATGGACGAGAAAATGATTGTCCGTGCCGTGCAGAACCAGATGTCCAAGAACCGCGAGGAGGAGTACAAGCGAAGAAACTCGACACAAACCCTGCCCAACGAAATCGGTCCATCACCGTTGGGGGTACCAAGCGAAGAACCAGCACAACCTATCCAGCCAACCGAAGCCATCCCCACCAATGGCAACGGCCAGCAACCTGTTCCTGCATCCCAATCTGGGCAGGCAAGGAACATACAAAGCAAGGCTGCGCATGGAACAGAACTGCTTCTGGCACAACTGATAGTAAGATATGGAGAAAAGATAGTATGCGAGGCTGAGGACGAAAACGGCAACAATGTTCCTTTGTCCGTCGCTGAATTCATTTTCTATTCTCTTGCCCAGGATGGCCTTACCTTCAATCATCCTACTGCACAAGTAATTCTGGACAAAGCCATGGAACACATCCACGATGAAGGCTTTGTGGCAGAGAAGTATTTCCTTGGGCACCATAACCCACAATTGTCGCAAGCAGCCTTCCAACTTTGCATGGACAAGGAAGAATTGAGCAAGTACCATACCCGTGGACAACAGATAACCACCGACGCCGACAGGCTGATGGAACTAACCACCCACGTCCTGGCAGACATGAAAATTTCCATCGTACGCAAAGAGATAGAACGGGTGATGGAAGAAATGAAAAACCCTGCCACACCAAAGGAGCAGGGACGCGAATTGCTTGTCAGGTACAAGGAACTTAAAGATGCCGAAAAGCGCCTTGCCAAAGACTGTGGCGACAGGGTGCTGAGATGAACGGGGAAGACCCCCTCAATCCCCCTATAGGGAGAGGAGTGAGCGGTGAGAGATTTATCCACCCCCTCCCCCTTCGGGTACTACCCCTGTCTCAGGGGTAGAGTAAGTTACAACCGGAAGCATCGCGCCAGCAAACTCTGCCCAGCATCGCAATGGGAATTGAGGGTCGCACTACCCAGTGCGACGCTGGGTAAAGCGCGAAGCGCGGAGGGGGTGGATAAAACGAAAAAAATGCGGACGCTGCACGCAGCGTCCCTACTTTATTGTCATCATTATTATTCGCCTGCGCTCATCAAGCTAAAGCAGTCGCAAGTTCATCAAGCTACGCAAGTCAACGTTAAACGTTAAACCTTCAACGTTACCGTCCGCTCACCGCTGAACGCTCATCCGTTACCCTCTCATCCTTATCAGCGAAAGGAACTCTTCGCGGGTCTTGGCCTGGTTAAAGGCGCCACAGAAGTCGCTGGTAGTGGTGATGCTGCCTTGTTTCTCCACGCCGCGCATCTGCATGCACATGTGCTGGGCCTCCACAACAACCATCACACCCTGTGGATGCAGAGCCTCATGAATGGCTTCGCGAATTTGCTTGGTAAGGCGTTCCTGCAACTGCAGGCGATGACTGAATACATCCACCACACGGGGAATCTTGCTCAGGCCCGTAACTACGCCATTGGGGATATATGCAATATGAACACGGCCATAGAAGGGAAGCATGTGATGTTCGCAAAGGGAGTAGAAGTTGATGTCCTTGACGATGACCATCTGGTTGCACCCCTCCTCGTGGAAGATGGCGCTCTGAAGAATGGCAATGGGGTCCTGTTCGTAACCTCGGGTGAGGTCAGTCATGGCACGAGCCACACGCAACGGAGTCTTTAGCAAGCCCTCCCTGTGCGGGTCCTCGCCCAGCAATTCCAAAACACGTTCTATATGCTGTTGAATCTCCTGCTGCACAGGAGTCAGTTGGTTCTTCTCTTCTGAGTTCATCTTCTGTAATGTTTATCTTGCTCTTCACTATTATAGAACGCGGGAATCTGCCTGATTCGCGCATGGCGGTAAGTACCTCCATTGCCTCCTCGCGAGTCTGGAAGTCACCCACACGGCAAATCCAGTGAGGTGAGATGAATGTGGTGTATACAGGGAGGTCCTCAAACCATATCTTGGCCCTCTGTGCCATATTGCGCGCCTGAACCTTGGATTTCTGGTCATTGCCGCCATAGTATACCTGAACACGGAAACCGTTTACACGGATACGCTTTGCAGGGACAACATCCTTTTTTTCCTCTATCTGCGCAGTGTCCTGCGGAGCGATTCCAAGGATGCTGTCCATTGTTATCTCCTGTTGTGCATGGGCAATAGCCGATGTCAAGATAAGGAGAATAAGAGACATGAAGAATGTTTTCTTCATAAAGAGTGGGGTTTTGTTTACATACAGCCTGCAGGGGACCGTCTGTGGCCCCTCTGCAAACTGATGATTTTTATTAGATTAGTTCCAAGCGTCGATGATGCCCTTGAAGTCAGCAGCCTTCAAAGAAGCGCCACCAATCAGGCCACCGTCGATGTTGGGTTTGCCGAACAACTCAGGAGCGTTGCTTGCCTTGCAAGAGCCACCGTACAGGATGCTGGTCTCGTCGGCAACCTCAGCACCATAAACCTCGGCAACGCAAGAACGGATGAAGGCGTGGATTTCCTCGGCCTGCTCAGCAGTAGCGGTCTTGCCGGTACCGATAGCCCAAATGGGCTCGTAAGCGATAACAACGTTCTTCCACTGCTCTGCAGTCAGGTGGAATACGCTGCCAGCCAGCTCAGCCTTACATACAGCCTCCTGCTCGTTAGCCTCGCGCTCAGCCAGGCTCTCACCGATGCAGAAGATAACCTTCAGACCGTTAGCCAAAGCCAGGTCAACCTTCTCCTTCAGAATCTCAGGAGTCTCGTGGTAGTACTCGCGACGCTCTGAGTGGCCCAGGATTACGTACTCGGCACCAGTGCTCTTAACCATAGAGGCGCTAACCTCGCCGGTATATGCACCGCTCTCCTTGTCTGCACAGTTCTCTGCACTTACGGCGATAACGCTGTCCTTCAGCAACTCGCTAACGGTAGCCAGGTGGATGAAGGGAGTACCGATGATAACCTCGCAGTTGGGCTTCTCGGCAGCCATCATGTCCTTCAACTCAGTAGCCAGTGCTACACCTTCCTGCAGGGTCTTGTTCATCTTCCAGTTGCCTGCTACAATGTGCTTTCTCATTTTGTCTTGATGTTTTTAATTAATGTTTTGTATTTCCTAATTTCTGTCTCTAAGCAGTCTTATTATTTGCCACAGCCCGTCCAGCAGCGTAAGCAGCACAAGGGGTATGACATACCAGGAGAGAAGGTAGAAAAGGCGCTGGGCATAGGTTGCCTGTTCCTTCTGCGCCCATTCCAGTTCTTCCAGAGGAGCAACAAGTTCGTCTGCCCCCGGTATTTCTGTTGCCGCCCATTTGTTGGCCACCACACTGCCATTAAGCAGTATCAGCCCCGGGTTGCTGCGAATCATTGTCTTTAGCGGTATCTCGTCGGCTATAAGGAAAGGATATTCTGCTCCCGTTATGTCGCGCCAGTATTCTATTCTGTTGTCGTTGCTCGATGTCAGCGCTACGAGGGTATATCCATATTCTGTACAGTATTCGGTCAGTTCCGTCAGATTGTCCATCACGCCGTCGTCGGCAGTTTCCAGCCTTGGTGTAACAATAAGGAATTTCCACCCCCGTCCAGAGATTATGCTGTCCGTCATATCTGCTCCTGTTTGCGGATCGGTAATAACCAAGTCCGTTATGGGAGGGGTCCTGTCTGTATCGTCCCATTGCATCTGTTTGTGCAGGTCTGCACCGATGTGATACGGCCGGAAGTCTATTACCGGGAGTGTGTACGCACAATAGGTTGTCAGCACCAAAGAAAACATCCATGTGTACATGGACACCAGCCACTGGTTATGTTCGCTTATCAGGCGGGTCTGCATCTTGTAGTATCTACATACCAGTATAGCGCATGTCAATAGCACTACGTTCTTGCCGAATGTTTGCCAGTTGGTCAACACCAGTGCATCGCCGAAACATCCGCAATCGTGGACAGGGTTCTCTATTGCCAGATATAAGGTAAACGGTGTGAACACAAGGAAGAATCCCAATACCGTTCTCGAGGTCCAACGCCGGTTGCTGCCGAAGAGCATGTTAATGCCAAGACAGAACTCTGCCAATGCCAGTGCTACGCTGAACAGAAAAGGCAGGTATGAGTCCGCCATTCCGTCCACTCCGAACGCCACAGCATAGTCCTTTATCTTGTACTCAGTGCCATGGGGGTCTATCATCTTCACCGCTCCTGAGAATATCAGGGCAAGCGAAAGCAGCATGCGGCACACATTCACCAGCACCCACTTCAGCACGGAGACAAGTCTGCTACTCCTCACCGAAAGTCAATTTTATCAAGCCGAACACGGCATAGTTGAGCATGTCCATGTAGTTGGCGTCTATGCCCTCCGACACCAGTGTCTCTCCGCTGAGAGATTCGATTTGCTTGGTTCTGAATATCTTCATCAGTATGAGGTCGGTATAGCTGCTTATGCGCATCGAACGCCAGGCCTCGTCGTAGTCGTGATTCTTGCGCAGCATCAGTTCAAAGCATTCCTGTGCATGGCGATCGTACTCGGCCAGCGCCTGTTCTGCAGACATGCCATCGGTCACATCAGCGGCACCAAGTTCCAGCTGGATAAGCCCTATCAGCGCATAGTTGACAATGCCGATGAACTCGGGACGTATGCCCTCTCCCACCATGGACACGCCCTTCTGCTCAATGCTGCGGATACGGTTTGCCTTGATGTAGATCTGGTCCGTTACCGACTCGGGGCGCATAATGCGCCAGGCGGCTCCGTAGTCATGTAGTTTCTTGGAGAATAGCGTGCGGCATTCCTGCATCACTGTCTCAAACTGTTCGCGCGTGTTCATTATTTATATTATTATCGTGCGTACCCCTTTTTTCAAACAACAAGGAACCACTCCCCGGCCGGGGACCGGTTCCTTGTTCCCTAAACTATACTTAACATTTAAGAGTATTTCAGAATCTGTCCTACGCGAAGGACTGTCTTGGTGGTGATATTGTTCAACTTGCACAGGCGGTTCACGGAAGTCCCATACTTGCGTGCAATAGTAGAGAGGCTGTCGCCCTTGCGCACCTTGTGAACATGGGTGCGTATCGACTCGCGTCTTTGCTCCTGGAAGCGCTTGCTCTGCTCTTCCTTGTCAGCCTCGAAGGTAGGTCCTCCCACTGATGCCAGAATGGTATTGTCGGGCAATTTGTCGCCCTCTTCGGCAGTAAGCAGTCGGCTGCGTCCCACCGACGAGAACAAGTAGAAGTCTCCCAGCACGTCGTGGGCCTGGAAATCAAACATCTTCTCAGGATCAATGAACTTGCCCAGGAAACGTGTCTCGAAATGCAGATGACTGCCTGTTGAGCGTCCTGTATTGCCGCCAAGTCCGATAGGCTCGCCGGCACGCACCACCTGGTCTTCCTTTACCAGTTGCTTGCTCATGTGGCCATAGATGGTTTCCAGACCGTTGTGATGACGCACCACCACATACTTGCCATAGCCTCTGCGGTTGTAAGCCACAATGCGCACCTTGCCGCTGAATGCAGAGCGGATGGTATCTCCCACATACACCTTGATATCTGTTCCGTAGTGGTTACGACGGAAAGAACGGCGGTAGCCATAACTGCTTGTCACGCGACGGCTCTCGCAAGGCATGTGGAACCCACGAAGGTCTATCTTGTACTCCTTGGGCATCTCCACACCGTACTGTGTGGTGTAATTGTTGTTCCATTCGGGATAAAGAGAAGCGGCCGGGTCTCCCTGTGACTCAACCTCCAACATCCTGATGATGCTAATGGAGTCTATCACGCGGAGGCGCTTGTCAATGGGGGCAATGCTGGCCAACTGGTCCTGAGCGAATGTCACACAGGCTACTGCTGCCAGAAATGCTGTCATAAATATTCTCTTTCTCTCGGTGGTTTTCAAAAAGTGCATTGGTGTGTCTGTTTTAAGTGGTTGGTTATTTATATGATTTATATTGAACTGTCCTGAACATTAAATTTCGTCTGCTGCATAGAGACGGCTGAGGTTCATATCCTTCAGGTCGAAGATTTCCTCAGGACGGAAGAATCTCTTGAGTTCTGCTTCGGCAGCCTCGGGAGAGTCGGATGCATGAACTATATTCTGCTGGTTGCTCATGCAATAGTCTCCACGGATGGTACCGGGGTCGGCCTTACGCCCGTTGGTGTATCCTGTAATGTATCTCACCACAGCTATCGCATCAACGCCTTCCAGGCACATGGCAACAACGGGAGTCTTCATCATCGAAGCCTTCAGTATGCCAAAGAATGGCTTGCTCGTCAGATGGGAGTAGTGCTCGGCCAGAATATCATCGTCCAGCTGCATCATCTTCATGCCCGCAATGCGCAGGCCCTTCTTTTCAAAACGGTTTATTATCTCGCCTATCAGCGCTCTCTCCACTGTGCTCGGCTTCAATAAAACTAAAGTTCTCTCCAACATTTGTTCTCGTTCTTTATTCGTGTCAAGTGTCTTGCATATGGGCATACTCTACCCACAACCGCGGCAAAGGTACAACTTTTATTCGGGAAAACAAGGATTATATTACATATAATTTCGCCTAAACCACCATTTTGCACCAAAAAAGCGTAAAAAAGACACTTCTTGCATGCTCACAAAGAGGAAACCACCCTTAACAGGCACACCGACAACGCAACAACGGGAATAAACTCCGGCTTACCGGAAAAGCAAGCGGAGCAAAACTGAAACGCGAACAAATCCCTCAGAAAACCTTTCGCTATGACGGCAGAACAAGAAAAATCAGCCCTCCTCATTTTTACCCCAAGAGCAACACGCCCACAGTACACACAATGTAAGTATTTTTCAACGTCATCCAACGGAGGCATTACAAAAACAATCTGGCAAGCCAATCTTTTATCGCAGAACAACAGCAAACCACAAGAACAGCAAAGCAACCTCCCAACCAACAACAAGAGCAACACATTAACTATCAACAACATGCATCGACCACAAACTGCCACACACTAAATTTCAGGAGGATAAACTTCTGTCCTCCCAAAAACAAAACTAAACCTTGTCTTATACTGATATAGGTAGACACATTTGATAACAATTAATAAAATGTGTAAACAGTATGAGAAAGAAAGGCGAACGTTACAGTGAAGAAGAACGCTTATTAATTCTTCGTGACTATTATTCCTCAGGAATGTCCAAAG
>JAGBYI010000110.1 GCA_017628845.1 Bacteroidaceae bacterium | reverse complement strand
TGGTTTCCGTTATCGTTTCTTTATCTCACGCAGAGGTCGCAAAGAGCGCAGAGTTTTATTTCCCTTCCGTATTCCACGCTGGCGCTGGAGTGGTCGTAAACTTCGTTACGACAAGAGTGCGCAGAGAGTTTTGTCCACCCCCTCCCCCTGCGGGGTACTACCCCTGTCTCAGGGGTAGAGTCAGTTACAACCGGTGACGGGTACACACCATACTGACTGTCCCCCTGAGACAGGGGGCGAAGAGGGTCTTTAGAAGAATGACTCGATGTCATTCTGTATCCTCTGAGGGTCGCAATTCCCATTGCGACGCTGGGTAAAGAGCGAAGCGGAGGGGGTGGATGGTTTCCGTTTCAGTCACCTTCTACTTCTTATACTCCCAGTACTATATTGGCTTCGATATGCAGTTTTCTGCATATCTCGCGCCCTACCTTCAGGGTAGGTTCCGACCTGCCAGATAGGTACTCGCTTATTCTGGAAGGGCTTACTCCCAAAAGTTTTGCCAAATTGTTTTGGGTCAGCCCCATTTCAAACATTCTCAGTTTCAGCACCTCTGTAAGCGAAGGAGAGCCGATGCTGAAATGCTCTTCGGAATAGTCCGCAACCATGTTTGAAAGCAACTCCAGTTCAATGCTATTTGCATCGGTTGCAGGAGTCTCGTCTGTTACCAGCGGGAGCAGTTCCTCTACGCGCTTCACTGCCCATTCGTATTGAGCCTGGTTTTCTATCTTTGCCATGATGGTTTTGCTTAAATGGTTGAACAATCTATTTTGTCGTATTCGGCATGTGTGCCTATAAAACGGATGTAGACAAATTTTATGGTGAACTTAATGACCACTACCAGTCGGTAGTTGTTGCCCTTGATGTTGAACACGTAGTGCTGATTCCCTACGCTGTCCACGCTGTTGAATGTTGCCTTTATGTCGGCAAAACAGGTCCAGTCGCTACGTTTCACAATTGAAACCCACTCTTGCAGTGCTGTGCGTGCATCAGGGTGCTTTTCTATGTATTCTTTTAAGGTTTGTTCTGTAAATATTCTCACCTTTCTCAGTACTATTTGAATGCAAAGGTAGCAAAATCTTTCCAGTAATCAAAATATTCTTCCATAAAATAGAATCGAATGCGGTGCGTTCTGCTCCCGAATTTGTGATGCAAGCACTATATTGCAAGGCAAGCCTGCATCCGTTTTTTCCCCCATCCCTTTGTTATTCCCTAAAAAACTTATATCTTTGTCCTGAATTCCGTCGCCACAGCGGTGGTGTGAGGAAGGACTTTACCGAAAAAGGTGTTATTGAAATTATCTTCTAAAGTCAAACTTCGCAACTTTGATTATTGATACGAAGATGATAGCAGTAGCATCACATCATGGTATGTACAGCCATAATTGGCTACCTACATAACCTATGGTGTGGGCTATTGCTTTATCCGTATCAATTGGTAGTGCGAAGACCAGACTTTAGGATAAAGCAAATATAGTTCCCACACCTTTATTTTATACCCTTTAATGCCGAACGGAGGGAGCAGGGAGGCGCAAAATCACAAAGATGAAAAAACATCTACCCAATTCCTTGCGGGCGCTGTCCCTGTCCCTTGCGGTGCTCCTGTCCCTGCCCATGCTGGCAGTAAAGGTGACGATTGATGGGATAAGGTATGACCTTGATGCTGAGGCAAATCAGGCAACTGTTATAGCGAAGAGCAGTGGCAAGTATTCTGGTGAAGTTGTTATCCCAGAGTCTGTGGAGCATGAGGGCACTGCATATAGTGTGACGAGCATAGGGTATTCTGCTTTCTCTGCTTGCTCTGGTTTGACCTCGGTTACTATCCCCAATAGTGTGACGAGCATAGGGAAGTCTGCTTTCTATTGGTGCTTTGGTTTGACCTCGGTTACTATCGGCAATAGTGTGACGAGCATAGGGAATCAGGCTTTCCATAATTGCAATGGTTTGACCTCGGTTACTATCCCCAATAGTGTGACGAGCATAGGGGAGGAAGCTTTCTTTAGTTGCGATGTTTTGACCTCGGTTACTATCGGCAATAGTGTGACGAGCATAGGGAATCAGGCT
>JAGBYI010000109.1 GCA_017628845.1 Bacteroidaceae bacterium | reverse complement strand
CTCCTCCTGGTCCTGTACAAGCCAACCGTTCTCCTGGAACTTCTGGAAATTCTCGGCAGCCTTGGCATACACCTCGGGTGCATATTCGCTTGTGCCCACGGGGAAGTCTATCTCGGGCTTGATGATATGGTAAAGGCTCTTCTCGTTGCCTTCGGCCTCGGCACGTGCCTCCTCCGAATCCAAAACGTCGTAGGGGCGTGACTGTACCTGTTCAACAAGGTCTTTTGGTGGGCGCAAGCCCTTGAATGGTCTGATAATAGCCATAGTATTAGATTAGATTTATCTTGGGTTTATTATTTCTTCTTGCCGAAGAACTTGTCATATACAAACATTGCCACGGCAAAAACTAAGGCGTAAACTATGTACACGTAGAATGGGTTCTTGTCATCAAGTACAAACTCATCGCCAATCCACATGAAGAGGGCGAATAGCATGCCTGTTAACAAGGCGCCAAACATCTTAGCGTATGTCATATTAGTGTGTGTTTGTTGTTTATTACTTGTTCAGCTGGAACTTGGTGATGCCGTCCTTCAGGTAGCCTACAATCTGCTTGGCTGCTGCTATGCCGGCATTCACGTTGGCCTCGGCTGTCTGTGCACCCATCTTCTTTGGAGTGGCGAAGTAGCGGCCAGAGAGAGCCTCGGTGTATTCGGCATGCATGTCGGGCTTGATGTCGGCAACGTACTTCAGGTCGGTACGCTCCTTCATCAGACTGAGCAGTGATGCCTCGTCGATAACCTCCTTGCGTGCAGTGTTCACCACGATGGCGCCCTTCTTCATCTTGCCCACCAGTTCTGCATTGATGCTCTTGCGTGTCTCGGCAGTTGCGGGGATGTGGAGTGAAACCACGTCGCACTGCTCAAAGAGCTCCACCTGGCTGGCAGCAGCCTTCACGCCTGCGCCCTCTATTGCCTCGGCAGGACAGAAGGCGTCGTATGCCATCACCTCCATGCCGAATCCCTTGGCTATGCGTGCCACGTTGCGACCGACGTTGCCGAATGCCAGAATACCCAGTTTCTTGCCCATCAGTTCGGTGCCGCTGGTACCATCGTAGAAATTGCGTACTGCCATAACCAGCATGCCGAACACCAGTTCTGCCACACTGTTGGCATTCTGTCCGGGGGTGTTCATTGCCACCACGCCAGCCTTGGTGCAAGCATCAAGGTCGAGGTTGTCGAAACCAGCACCGGCACGTACAACAATCTTCAGGTTCTTGGCTGCCTCAATCACTTCTGCGTCTACTTTGTCAGAGCGCACGATAAGTGCATCAGCATCTGCAACAGCCTCCAACAACTGTGCCTTTTCTGTATATTTCTCCAGTAGAGCCAGTTCCATGCCAGCTTCGTCTGCTACCTTCTTTATTCCGTCAACGGCCACCTTGCTGAAAGGCTTCTCTGTTGCAATAAGTATCTTTGCCATAATCAAATCTGTTTTAGGTATGTGTGTTCTATAATCATTTAGGGCCCCTCGAAACCTCTTTTGTCTGAGTTTCGAAGAGCCCTGTATGTATTCTGTTATTAGTGCTGAGCTTCAAATTCCTGCATGCAAGCAACGAGTGCCTGAACGTCTTCCAGTTCAACAGCATTGTAGAGGCTTGCACGGAAGCCGCCCACGCTGCGGTGTCCCTTGATACCCACCATGCCACGTTCTGTGGCGAAGGTCATGAATTCTGCCTCCAGGTCCTCGTAGCCCTCGTTCATCACGAAGCAAACGTTCATGCGGCTGCGGTCTTCGGGGTCCTTCACTGTGGCGCGGAACATCTTGTTGCGGTCAATCTCGCCATAGAGCAGGTCGGCTTTCTCAATGGCACGGCGCTCCATTTCTGCAACACCGCCGTTGGCCTTGATCCAGCGCAGTGTCTGCAGAGCGCAGTAGATGGGCACTGTGGGAGGAGTGTTGAACATAGAACCACCCTTGATATGTGTGCGGTAGTCCAGCATTGTGGGGATGGCACGGCTCACCTTGCCTAGGCAATCGTCCTTGACAATGATGAAGGTAACACCTGCCATTGCCAGATTCTTCTGTGCACCACCATAGATCATGGCATACTTGCTGACGTTGATGGGGCGTGAGAAGATGTCGGAACTCATGTCGGCAATCAGGGGCACGGGGCTGTCCAGGTCACGACGGATTTCGGTACCGTAGATGGTGTTGTTCGTAGTGATGTGGAAGTAGTCGGCATCGGCAGGCACAGTGTAATGCTTGGGGATGTAGGTGTAGTTGAAGTCTGCACTTGAAGCCACCTCCACGCACTCGCCGAAGAGCTTTGCCTCGGCCATTGCCTTCTTCGCCCAAACACCGGTGTTGATGTAGGCTGCCTTCTGCTCCAGGAAGTTATATGGGATCATGCAGAACTCCAGACTGGCACCGCCACCCAGGAACAATACGCTGTAACCCTCGGGGATGCCGAGCAACTCCTTGAACAGGGCAACTGCTTCGTCCAATACGGGCTGGAAGTTCTTGGCGCGATGGCTCATCTCCATCAGTGAGAGACCGCTGCCTTCAAATTCGATACATGCTTTAGAAACTGCCTCCATAACCTCTTTGGGCAACTTGGAGGGACCTGCATTGAAATTATACTTCTTCATAGTTTTGTTAGTATTATTTCAGGTACATTATATAAATAAAAAAAGTCGGGGTGACCCGACTCGAACGGGCGACCACCTGGTCCCAAACCAGGTGCGCTACCAACTGCGCTACACCCCGATGTGTCTTGCTTTACGCTTAACACATTGCAAAGGTAAATCGTTTTTTTTGTTTATGCAAGCAAAACGTAAGATATTTTCTAAAAAAGTATCAATCCTGCTACTCCACACATGCAGATGAGCATAATTGGATTGAGTTTATAGACCTGTCTGCCGATGAATGCAAAGAGGAAGAGTCCCAGACTTATCCAGAAATGCCATGGGCTGGTGCTTGGGTTGCCGAAGTTCTCCTCGTTGCAGAGCAACAGGGCGGCAGCCGCTATCAATCCTATTACAGCAGGGCGGAGTCCCTGGAAGATACTCTCCACCACAGGGTGCGACTTGTATCGAAGTAGGAATCGGCTAATGATAATCATTATCACAAATGTCGGTAGCACCAGGGCAAAGGTTGCCAGCAGCGAGCCGAGGAAACCTGCCCATACAGGATAGCCGGCATTCACTACCGAGGTGTAGCCCACGTATGTTGCAGAGTTTATGCCTATGGGACCGGGGGTCATCTGACTCAGTGCCACCATATCGGCGAATTCGCCTGTGCTCATCCAACCGTAGCGTGTCACCACCTCGGCCTGTATCATGGAGAGCATGGAGTAGCCTCCGCCAAAGCCCAGAAGGCCAATCTGGAAGAATGTTATGAAGAGGAGCAGGAATATCATGTTCTGTAGTTGGTTTATGGTTTTAGAGTAATCAGAATACTCAGAGGACTCGGAATACTCAGAGGACTCGGACATTTATTTTATCAGCTGGCCATAAGTGTATCCTCCAAGGGCGGCTATCAGTATCACGTAGACGGGACTGAATCCCAACAACCATATGCCGAGGGCTGCCACAATGGGTATCCATACATTATATATATTTATATTAGCGGTGCGTGCCATCCTGAATACCGGTGTGGCTATGAGTGCAGCCACAGCAGGACGTATGCCACGGAAGATGCTTGCCACCACAGGGTTCTCGCGGAACCGGCTGAAGAACATCGCTATGGCCAGGATGATGAAGAAAGAGGGTAGGGCAGCTCCCAGTGCGCACATCAGTGCTCCGGGCAGACGCTTCATTCTGTAACCGATGAACACACTTATGTTCACAGCAAACACACCAGGGCAGGACTGTGCTACTGCTATCAGGTCCATCAGTTCTTCTTCGGTGGCCCATTGCTTCTCGTCCACAACAGTCTGCTTTATCAACGGTATCATGGCATAGCCTCCTCCGATGGTAAACAGGCCTATCTTGGCGAATGTGATGAATAGTTCAAGCATTGTTCTTTAGGGAAAGTAAAGGGATTGTCGTTTACAGTTCCTATAGTTTCTATAATTTCTATAGCGTCTATAGCATCTATTTTCACTATAGATGTTTAGCACGAGAGGGAGAGACACTGCTCTCCCTCTCGTTTATTATGGTCTGTTAATTACTTCTTCATCTTGGCTTCAACCCACTTGCGTGCATTCACGAATGCTTCCAGCCAGGGAGTGCACTGGTCGGTGAGACGGCGCTCCTCGGGATAGTAGCCGCACTGCCAGGGGAAGATGGTGCGCTCGGGGTGAGGCATGATGGCCAGATGACGGCCGTCGCCGCTGCAGATAGCAGCCACGTCGTAGTCGGAACCGTTGGGGTTGCCGGGATAGCCGGTGTAGCTGAACTTGGCAACTACATTGTACTCGCTCTCTGCCTTGGGCAAGCGGAACTTACCCTCGCCATGAGCCACCCATGTGCCAATCTTGAATCCGCTCAGTGAACCGAACATCACGCTCTGGTTCTCGGGGATGGTCAGGGCCACGAAGGTGCTCTCGAACTTGTGGCTGTCGTTGTGCAGCATCTGTGCTGTTTCCTTGCGGTACTGGCTCAGACGCTTGCTGTCAAGGATGCTTTCGCCAGAGGTGGTGTCCAGGCTCTTGTTAACCAAACCCAACTCAATCATCAGCTGGCAACCGTTGCATACACCGAGACTCAATGTATCCTCACGTGCATAGAACTTGTCCAGAGCCTCCTTGGCCTTGGGGTTGTAAAGGAATGCACCTGCCCAACCCTTGGCACTGCCCAGAACGTCGCTGTTGGAGAAACCGCCGCAGAAGGCGATAACGTTAACGTCCTCCAGAGTCTCACGACCGGTGATGAGGTCGGTCATGGTAACATCTTTCACGTCAAAACCTGCCAGCCAGAATGAGTATGCCATCTCGCGCTCGCTGTTGGTTCCCTTCTCGCGGATAACGGCAGCACGGATGCCGCTCTTCTCTCTGCGGTCGGGGTTGGCGCCGTACTGGCTCAGCTTACCGGTGAAGTCCTTGCCAAATACGGGCTGAACGGGCATGCTCTTGTAGTTCTGGTAACGCTCTGCTGCCTTGCCGTGGAAACTTTGCTTGCGATCCAGCAGGTATGAGGTCTGATACCAGATGTCGCGATACTGGTCGATATCCAGAACAATGCCCTGGCCAAGGTAGATGGTGCGCTCTTCGCAAACTTCGCCAATCTTGATGTAGCCGACACCGGCATCCTCCAGAATTTTCTTCACGCGTGAACCGTTCTCGTCGCTCACCTGGATTACCACACCTGGGTTCTCAGCGAAGAGAATCTTCACCAGTGACTCCTGTGCGTCGCCCTCGCCCTTGAATTTGCTCAGATCGAGCTTCAGACCACCAGTAGTGTTGGCAAAGCACATCTCCAGCAGAGAGGTTGCCAAACCGCCGGCACTGATGTCGTGACCAGCCAGGATGAGGCCTTCGCTTACCAACTGCTGAACTGCCAGGAATGCATCGCGGAAATATTCGGGGTTCTGTACTGTGGGAACATCGCTGCCTACCAGACCCCAGCTCTGGTTGAAGGCGCTGCCGCCCAGCTTCAAGCTGTCGAAGCTGAAGTCGATGTGATACAGGCGGCTGCCTGCCCACTTGCCCTTAACCTGCTTCAGTACGGGAGAAACAATCTTCTTGATGTCGCTCACCTCGCCGCCTGCGCTGACGATAACGGTACCGGGGCTTACAACCTTGTCGCCGTTGGGGTACTTCTGGGTCATGCTCAAAGAGTCCTTGCCGGTGGGCACATTGATCTGCAGGGCGCAGCAGAAGTCGCTCAGTGCCTTTACGGCGCTG
>JAGBYI010000108.1 GCA_017628845.1 Bacteroidaceae bacterium | reverse complement strand
CAGTCTTCAGAGCGGTATCGGCAAGACCCTTACGGGCACCGTGGGTAGAGATGAAGTACTCCAGCACGCTCATACCCTCCTTAAAGTTAGAAAGGATGGGGTTCTCAATGGTCAAGGGTTCAGCACCTGCCTTCTGAGGCTTGGCCATCAGACCACGCATACCAGACAACTGGCTGATCTGACCGGCGCTACCACGAGCACCAGAGTCGAGCATCATGTACACGGCATTGAAACCTTCTTCGGCCTCGGCCATGGTCTTCATCAGAATCTTGGACAAGTCGTTGTTGACCTTGGTCCAGGTTTCGATAACTTGATTGTAACGGTCCTTATCGGTGATGAAACCCATACCATAGTCCATGGTGATACGCTCAATCTCGTCGTTACCACGCTGAACGAGTTCTGCCTTCTCCTCAGGAACGATAATATCGCCCAAGTTGAATGACAGACCACCCTCGTATGCCATCTTGTAACCCAGATTCTTGATACCGTCAAGGAACTCACAAGCGCGAGCTACACCAACACTCTTGATAACCTTGGTAATCAAACCACGGAGGGTCTTCTTGGCAATGACATCGTTGAAGTAACCAATCTCGGCAGGGATGATCTCATTGGCGATAAGGCGACCAACAGAGGTCTCTACCTGACGCTTGCCCAAAGTACCATCCTCAAGCAGGTCATCAACGATAACCTTGATGGGTGCATGAATCTCCACACGGTTCTGGTTGTAGGCAATGATTGCCTCCTCAGGGGCATAGAAACTCATACCAGCGCCCTTAGCACCGGGACGGAGCTTGGTAATATAGTACAGACCCAGTACCATATCCTGTGAAGGAACGGTGATAGGCTCACCATTGGCAGGGTTCAAGATATTGTGGCTCTGGAGCATCAGAAGCTGAGCCTCCAGGATTGCCTCATTGGACAGGGGCAGGTGAACGGCCATCTGGTCACCGTCGAAGTCGGCGTTGAACGCGGTACATGCTAGGGGATGCAGCTGGATAGCCTTACCCTCGATCATCTTGGGCTGGAATGCCTGGATACCCAGACGGTGCAGTGTTGGTGCACGGTTCAGGAGCACAGGATGACCCTTCATCACGTTCTCAAGGATATCCCAGATAACGGGGTCCTTGCGGTCTACTATCTTCTTGGCGCTCTTAACGGTCTTAACGATACCGCGCTCAATGAGCTTGCGAATGATGAATGGTTTGTACAGCTCGGCAGCCATCAGCTTGGGCAGACCGCACTCGCCCATCTTCAGCTCGGGACCTACAACGATTACAGAACGAGCAGAGTAGTCAACACGCTTACCCAACAGGTTCTGACGGAAACGTCCCTGCTTACCCTTCAGCGAGTCGCTGAGTGACTTGAGGGGACGGTTGCTCTCAGACTTAACTGCGCTGGCACGACGGCTGTTGTCAAACAGACTGTCGACAGCCTCCTGGAGCATACGCTTCTCGTTACGCAGAATAACCTCGGGAGCCTTGATTTCCAACAGACGCTTCAGACGGTTGTTGCGGATGATTACACGACGGTAGAGGTCGTTCAGGTCGCTGGTTGCGAAACGGCCACCATCCAGGGGTACCAGGGGACGCAACTCTGGTGGAATAACGGGCAGAATGCGCAAAATCATCCACTCGGGCTTGTTGATTTCGCGGCTTGCACGGAAACTTTCCACAACCTGCAGACGCTTCAATGCCTCGTTCTTGCGCTGCTGGGCACCTTCGGTATTTGCACTGTCACGCAATTCGTAGCTGAGTTTGTCAAGGTCTACGCGCTGCAACAGGTCGAGGATAGCCTCTGCACCCATCTTGGCAACGAACTTATTGGGATCGGTGTCGTCAAGGTACTGGTTCTCACGAGGCAGACGATCGGTCAATGCGATGTACTCCTCTTCACTGAGCAAGTCACCTTCACGGGCAACGCCGTCCTGAATACCACGCTCGTCCTTGTCGTCACGGGGACCAAGGATACCGGGCTGGATAACAACATAACGCTCGTAGTAGATGATGCTGTCCAACTTCTTTGTGGGCATACCAAGAAGGTAGCCAATCTTGTTGGGCAGAGAACGGAAATACCAGATGTGTGCTACGGGAACAACAAGCTGGATGTGACCGCTTCTCTCGCGGCGGACCTTCTTTTCTGTAACCTCTACACCACAACGGTCGCAGACAATACCCTTATAACGGATACGCTTGTACTTGCCGCAATGGCACTCATAGTCCTTGGTGGGACCGAAAATGCGCTCGCAGAACAAGCCGTCGCGCTCGGGCTTATAGGTACGATAGTTGATAGTTTCGGGTTTGAGCACCTCGCCATAAGAGTTCTCGAGAATCTCCTCGGGGGATGCCAGTCCTATGGTTATCTTGGTGAAGTTGTTCTTCACCTTGGTTTCTTTCTTGAAAGCCATATCTTGTTTCTCTCTTTTTTAGTCCAACGTAATTCTCAAACCCAAACCGCGCAACTCGTGCAACAGTACGTTCAAAGATTCAGGGATACCTGCGTTAGGCATTGCATCGCCCTTGACAATTGCCTCGTATGCCTTGCTTCTGCCGGTAACATCATCACTCTTGATTGTCAGGATTTCCTGGAGAACATGGCTGGCACCGAATGCCTCGATAGCCCAAACCTCCATCTCACCGAAACGCTGACCACCAAACTGTGCCTTACCGCCAAGGGGCTGCTGGGTAATCAGGCTGTAGGGACCAATGCTACGTGCGTGCATCTTATCCTCAACCATGTGACCGAGCTTCAGCATGTAGGCAACACCTACGGTAGCCAACTGGTCGAATGGTTCACCTGTAGCGCCATCATACAACTGGGTAGAGCAGTAACGGGGCAAGCCGGCCTTGTCAGTCCACTCGTTCAAATCCTCGAGGTGAGCACCGTCGAAGATGGGAGTAGCAAACTTAACGCCAAGTTTCTGACCTGCAGCACCAAGTACGGTCTCGAAAATCTGACCGATATTCATACGGCTGGGTACACCCAGGGGGTTCAATACGATATCTACAGGAGTACCGTCGGCCAAGAAAGGCATATCCTCCTGACGTACGACCTTAGAAACGATACCCTTGTTACCGTGGCGGCCGGCCATCTTGTCACCGACACCAATCTTACGCTTCTTGGCAATGTAAACCTTGGCCATCTGAATGATACCGCTGGGAAGTTCGTCGCCGATGGTTATAGCAATCTTGGCGCGCTTGATTTCGGCATCCAGAACCTTATACTTCTTAAGGAAGTTGATAACAAGCTGCTTAATCAGACCATTGGTATGTTCTTCATCGGTCCAACCGCTCAACTGAACAGCGGTGTAATCAAAGGTTTCCAATACTGAAGCAGTAATTTCTGCACCGGCAGGAATCAGTTCTGCACCCATATAGTCCTTGACACCAGCACTCAACTTGCCAGCTGTAAGTTCAAGCAGCTTATCAATAAGGATAGCCTTCAAGTCGGCAACCTTGCATTCGAACTCTTCGTCGATAGCAGCGATGCGCTTCTTATCCTCTGCCTTGGCAGAACGGGTCTTGATAGCCTTAGAGAACAGTTTCTTGTCAATAACAACACCCTTGAGAGAGGGGCTGGCCTTCAAAGAAGCATCCTTAACATCACCTGCCTTGTCACCAAAGATGGCACGGAGCAGTTTCTCCTCGGGACTGGGATCGCTCTCTCCCTTAGGAGTAATCTTACCGATCATTATGTCACCGGGAACTACATTGGCACCGATACGGATAATACCATTCTCGTCCAAATCCTTGGTAGCCTCTTCGCTTACATTGGGGATATCGCTTGTCAGTTCCTCCATACCACGCTTGGTCTCACGAACCTCCAGGCTGAACTCCTCTACGTGCACACTGGTCAGGATGTCCTCACGAACAACACGCTCGTTCAATACAATAGCATCCTCATAGTTGTAACCCTTCCAAGGCATGTAAGCAACAAGCAGGTTCTTGCCAAGTGCCAACTCGCCTGCCTCGGTAGAATAACCTTCTGTCAGGATATCACCAGCCTTCACGCGCTGACCCTTTTCACAGATAGGACGAAGGTCGATGGTCATGTTCTGGTTGGTACGACGGAACTTAGGAATACGGTATTCCTTCATTGCAGGCTCGAAACTTACGAAGTCCTCTTCCTCTGTACGGTCATACAAAATACGGATTGTTGTAGCATCTACATAATCTACAACGCCCTCGCCCTCGGCAGTGATCATTGTGCGGCTGTCCTCACAAACCTGCTTCTCAATACCGGTACCTACGATTGGAGCCTCGGTACGGAGCAACGGAACAGCCTGACGCATCATGTTACTACCCATCAATGCACGGTGAGCATCGTCGTGCTCCAGGAAGGGAATAAGACCTGCAGCAATAGAAGCAATCTGCTGAGGAGCAACGTCCATCAGGTTCACCTGAGTGGGAGGCACAACTGGATAGTCATCATCGCAACGACATTTAACCACCTTACGGATGAATGTACCATCCTCACGCAAGGGAGCGTTACCCTGACCGATAACCAGTTTCTCCTCCTCCTCTGCACTATAGTATCTGATACCCTCGGGAGAAAGGTCTACAACTCCGTTCTCTACCTTTCTATAAGGTGTTTCAATGAAACCAAGATCGTTAATCTTCGCATAAACACAAAGACTACTGATCAGACCGATGTTGGGACCTTCAGGAGACTCAATAGGACACAGACGACCATAGTGAGTGAAGTGTACGTCACGAACCTCAAAACCAGCACGTTCACGAGAAAGACCACCAGGACCAAGGGCAGAAAGACGACGCTTATGTGTTACCTCTGCCAAGGGGTTCGTCTGGTCCATAAACTGGCTCAATGCGTTAGTTCCAAAGAAGGTATTGATTACACCGGAAATAGTCTTTGCATTGATAAGTTCTGTGGGACTGAACACCTCGTTATCACGAACATTCATGCGTTCGCGAATGGTACGGCTCATACGAGCCAGACCTATAGCAAACTGGTTTGCCAACTGCTCACCAACAGTACGTACGCGACGGTTGCTCAAGTGGTCAATATCATCAACATTTGCCTTACTGTTGATCAGTTCTATCAGATACTTGATAATCTCTATGATATCCTCCTTGGTCAGAACACGAACGTCGTTGTCTGCAGACAAATTCAACTTCTTGTTGATACGGTAGCGACCAACCTCACCCAAGTCATAACGCTTGTCTGAGAAGAACAGATTATAGATTACCTCCTTTGCGCTTGCATCATCAACGGGATCAGCATTACGCAACTGACGATAGATATATGTGATAGCCTCTTTCTCACTGTTAGAGGTATCCTTCTGCAGGGTATTGAAGATTATGCTGTAGTCACTACCCTGACTCTCTGCCTTATGAAGAAGAATAGTGCTTTCTCCACTTTCAAGAATCTGTGCTATATTCTCTTCTGTCAGTTCACTTTCACGGTCAAGAAGAACCTCATTACGCTCAATACTTACTACCTCGCCGGTATCCTCATCTACAAAGTCCTCTACCCAACTCTTCAAGACACGGGCAGCAAGCTTCTGTCCCAGGCGAGAGTTAAGGTTTTCTGCAGAAACCTTAACCTCTTCAGCAAGATCGAAGATTTCCAGAATGTCGCGATCGTTCTCAAAACCGATAGCACGCAACAAAGTTGTTACTGGCAGTTTCTTCTTACGGTCAATGTAGGCATACATCACATTCTGGATGTCTGTTGCAAACTCTATCCAGCTTCCCTTGAAAGGAATGATACGTGCAGAGTACAACTGAGTACCATTGCTATGTACACTGCTACCGAAGAAGACACCGGGAGAACGGTGCAACTGGCTTACGACAACACGTTCGGCACCATTGATAATAAAAGTACCGTTATTTGTCATGTAAGGAATGGGACCAAGGAAGACGTCCTCAATTACTGTATCGAAATCCTCATGATCTGGATCAGTACAGTAAAGTTTCAACTTCGCCTTCAAGGGCACACAATATGTCAGGCCACGCTCAAGGCACTCTTCTATTGAATATTTTGGTGGATCAATATAATAGTCCAAAAACTCAAGAACGAAGTTATTGCGAGTATCCGCAATAGGGAAGTTCTCACTGAAGACCTTATACAGTCCATCGTTCTTACGGAGTTCTGGTGGAGTATCCAACTGGAGGAAGTCTCTAAAAGACTTCAACTGCACGTCAAGGAAATCCGGATAAGCGTATGGAGCCTTAACGGTAGCAAAATTTACTCTGTTGTTAATAATATTAGACATCTATTTGGTCGTTTATGATGACTTTGGATAGTATAGACACAAAAAGGTAAAGAACCCTCTACCAGAGGATCCTTTACCGTTATTCCTTCTTCAGGAAGTTTTGATTACTTCAGCTCGATCTTAGCACCAGCCTCCTCGAGGGTCTTCTTCAGAGCCTCAGCGTCAGCCTTGGGCATACCTTCCTTCAAAGTGCTGGGAGCACCGTCAACCATCTCCTTAGCCTCCTTCAGACCAAGACCACAAGCCTCCTTAACGGCCTTTACAACCTGAAGCTTAGCAGCACCTGCGTCAACGAGAACTACGTCGAAATCAGTCTTCTCCTCAGCTGCAGCCTCACCGGCACCAGCAGCAGGAGCAGCAACTGCAACAGCTGCAGCAGCGGGCTCAATACCATACTCATCCTTCAGGATAGTTGCCAACTCATTAACTTCCTTAACTGTCAAGTTTACCAACTCTTCAGCGATAGCTTTCAAATCTGCCATTTTCTTATTCTTTTATTGATTAGTTTGTTACTTTTGTTAATTCTTATGCGGCAATTCCGAACATTACTCGGGACGCTCGCCCAGTGTCTTGAGGACACCGTGGATTGTGTTCTGACCACTCTGAAGTGCAGAAAGAACGTTCTTTGCAGGAGACTGCAACAGAGCAACGATGTCTGCGATAACCTCGTTCTTACTCTTGATTGAGCAAAGTGCATCCAACTGCTCTGCACCTACGTAGATACCCTCCTCGGCATAAGCAGCCTTCAAAGCGGGTTTCTCTATCTTCTTGCCCTTGAGTTCCTTAATCATCTTAGCAGGAGCATTTGCAACCTCTGTAAAGAGAACTGCAGTGGTACCTACCAAAACAGGATTCAAAGCCTCGAAATCAATTTCGCTTGCCTCAAGAGCCTTCTGGAGCAATGTATTCTTAACAACAACCATCTTCAGGTCGTTCTTGAAACACATACGACGCAGATTGCTTGTCTGACCTGCATTCATACCCTCAACATCAACGATGTAGAAGTGAGGATACTGCTTCAGCATTTCGCCGAGCTGTGCAATAATTAAGCCTTTATCTTCCTTTCTCATGATAGATTACTTTTATTAGATTTCTTCTGTGGTCTTGGGATCAACCTTGATACCCAGACTCATTGTACTTGAAAGATAAACACTCTTAACATATGTACCCTTAGCAGCAGCAGGCTTCAACTTAATAATTGTTGCCATGAACTCCTTAGCATTCTCAGCGATCATCTCGGGAGTGAAGCTTACCTTGCCGATTGAAGCATGAACAATACCAGTCTTGTCAACCTTAAAGTCAATCTTACCCTGCTTTACCTCGCGAACGGCCTTTGCTACATCCATTGTAACGGTACCACTCTTGGGGTTGGGCATCAAACCGCGGGGACCAAGAACACGACCCAGAGCACCAATCTTACCCATAATAGCGGGCATAGTGATGATGACATCAATGTCAGTCCAACCACCCTTAATCTTCTCAATATACTCATCAAGACCTACGTAATCAGCGCCGGCCTCCTTAGCAGCGGCCTCCTGATCAGGAGTACAGAGACAAAGTACACGAGTTACCTTACCTGTACCATTAGGCAGAGATACTACACCACGAACCATCTGGTTGGCCTTACGGGGATCAACGCCCAAACGAACGTCAATATCTACAGAAGCATCAAACTTGGTAGTGGTAATCTCCTTTACCAAGGCAGAAGCCTCCTTCAGTGAATATGCCTTCCCTGCTTCAATCTTCTCTGCTGCCAACTTTTGATTTTTTGTCAGTTTACTCATTGTTAATTGAAGTTTAATAGTTATTTACCAGGGAATTCACCCTTCACCGCAATACCCATACTTCTGGCAGTACCAGCTACCAATGTCATTGCAGCCTCAACAGTAAAACAGTTCAAATCAGGCATCTTATCCTCAGCGATAGTACGAACCTGATCCCATGTAATCTCAGCAACCTTCTTACGGTTAGGCTCAGCAGAACCACTCTTTACCTTAGCAACTTCCATCAGCTGTACAGCTACAGGAGGAGTTTTTACGACAAAATCATAAGACTTGTCATTGTAATAAGTGATTACTACGGGGAGTACCTTACCGGCCTTGTCTTGAGTGCGGGCATTGAAAGCCTTGCAGAAATCCATGATATTAATACCCTTAGAACCCAAAGCGGGACCTACTGGAGGTGAAGGATTAGCTGCGCCGCCTTTGATCTGCAATTTGATAAATCCAGCAACTTCTTTAGCCATTTTGTTTTCTCTTTAATTAATTTAATATTGTGAGTCGTGTTCATGCACGTCCTTTACGTAACTTAAGGAGGACCTGCTCATAGGTCTGTGCATTACAACTTCTCAACTTGCATAAAACCAAGTTCCAATGGAGTCTTACGTCCAAAGATCTTAACCATTACCTTCAACTTCTTCTTGTCGTTATTGATTTCCTCAATAACTGCGTCAAATCCGCTGAAAGGTCCATCGGTCACCTTTATGCTCTCTCCAATTTCAAACGGCATCATGATATCCTCAGGGACATCCTGAATCTCGTCTACAGTACCAAGCATGTGATTTACCTCCGCCTGAGACATTGGCATTGGCTTGGTATCATTCTTCGTTGCAGAGAGGAAACCGAGCACGTTAGGAACATTGCGAAGCTGTGACTGAGTTTCTCCTATCAGGGCTGCCTCTACAAAGACATAACCACTGAAACGGTTTTTCTCTTTTACAACTCGCTTGCCATTACGGACCGTAACAATCTTCTCCGTAGGAATAAGTACCTGAGAAACATTGGCCGCAAAATCGCTATGCTGCGAAATCAAGGCCTCAATGTATTCCTTTACTTTGCCTTCCTTGCCACTGATGGCACGCATAACATACCATCTCTTTTCAATTTCAGCCATTCCTAACATTTTTAAAGATTATCCCAGAAAATCATATACGACTTCCATTCCGGTCTGGAAAACAAAGTCCATGGCAAATACAACCAGCGCGATGCAGAGGGAAGCAATTAAAACAACAACAGCGCTACCTGTAAGTTCCTTACGCGAAGGCCAAGTGGTCTTATGCACAAGTTCTTCGTATGAATTCTTGCAATAATTTATTATGCTATGCATTTTACTTTATTTTTTGGCACGGGAAGAGAGGCTCGAACTCCCGACACCTGGTTTTGGAGACCAGTGCTCTACCAACTGAGCTATTCCCGTAGTTAGAGTCCCACCATTGCTGGCAGGACTCTATGTCTTGTATTTTAGACTTATATTAGTCGAGGATCTCGGTAATCTGACCAGAACCTACGGTGCGACCACCCTCACGGATAGCGAAACGCAGACCTACGTTCAGAGCAACAGCATAAATCAACTCAACATTGATCTCTACGTTGTCACCGGGCATTACCATCTCAATACCCTCGGGCAGGTGAATCTCACCGGTACAGTCCATAGTACGCAGATAGAACTGAGGACGATACTTGTTACCGAAGGGAGTATGACGACCACCCTCTTCCTTCTTCAATACATAGATAGAAGCCTTGAAGCTCTTGTGGGGCTTGATTACACCGGGGTGTGTGATAACCATACCACGCTTGATCTCCTGCTTGTCGATACCACGGAGCAACAGACCTACGTTGTCACCAGCCTCACCCTGATCCAACAGCTTGCGGAACATCTCAACACCAGTGATAACTGACTTCTTGTCCTCACCCAGACCCAGGATCTGAACTTCGTCACCTACCTTTACAACACCAGTCTCGATACGACCAGTAGCAACGGTACCACGACCAGTAATAGAGAACACGTCCTCAACGGGCATCAAGAAGGGCTTATCAACGGCACGCTCAGGCTCCTGAATCCAGGTGTCACAAGCCTCCATCAATTCCATTACCTTATCCTCCCACTGAGCAACACCGTTCAGAGCACCCAGAGCAGAACCACGGATAATAGGAGTATCCTCCTCGAACTCATACTGAGCGAGCAACTCACCCATTTCCATCTCAACGAGCTCCAGCATCTCCTCGTCCTCAACCATGTCACACTTGTTCAGGAACACAACCAGGCGGGGAACGTTTACCTGACGAGCCAACAGGATGTGCTCACGAGTCTGAGGCATAGGACCATCAGTAGCAGCACAAACGATGATAGCACCGTCCATCTGAGCAGCACCAGTTACCATGTTCTTTACATAGTCGGCGTGACCAGGGCAGTCAACGTGAGCATAGTGACGGTTTGCAGTCTCATACTCAACGTGAGAAGTATTAATGGTAATACCACGCTCCTTCTCCTCGGGAGCATTGTCAATCTGATCAAAGCTCTTCTTCTCAGAAAGACCCTTGTTAGCCAATACAGTAGTAATAGCGGCAGTCAGAGTAGTCTTACCGTGGTCAACGTGACCGATAGTACCAATGTTTACATGGGGTTTGGTACGTTCAAATTTTTCTTTTGCCATAGCGGTAATTAATATTTTATTTGTTGTTATTTGATGTCTAACTAAAAACTTGAGCTGCTTCCGAGAGTTGAACTCGGGACCTCATCCTTACCAAGGATGCGCTCTACCACTGAGCTAAAGCAGCAACATTCCCTCTTCTCTTTGAGCGGAAGACGGGGCTCAAACCCGCGACCCCCAGCTTGGAAGGCTAGTGCTCTATCGACTGAGCTACTTCCGCATACCTTATT
>JAGBYI010000107.1 GCA_017628845.1 Bacteroidaceae bacterium | reverse complement strand
CCGTATCATCCCTACAGCAGCCCACAGCATGGCGGATGTAGAGAGGACACTTGCCGCCTTCAAGGATATGAAGGAGAGACTTGACAGAGGAGAATTCGACAAGGAAATGCCGAATATGGCGCTCCTGAAATAAGCCATGCAATCAGTTTGGATAACAGGAGCATCCTCCGGAATCGGTGAAGCATGTGCTTACCGTTATGCAGAAGAAGGGGCGAGACTGGCTCTTACCTCTTCTTCTGCAGACCGTCTTGAAAAGGTTGCGGCCAAATGCCGTGAACTCGGGGCAGAAGGGGTGACTGTTTTCTCTTTCGACCTCACCTGCCCCGACGGTATTGACAACCTCACCGACGACGTCTGGATTGCCCTCGGTGGCATTGACATAGTAATGCTCAATGCCGGCATCAGCCAAAGAACCAACATCGAGGACACTTCAATGGAGATGGTGCGCAAGATAATGGAAATCAATTACTTCGCTCCAGTAGCTATTGCTAAACGCCTTCTGCCGAAAATGGCTGCCAGAGGCGGTGGAAAGATTGCTGTAACTACATCCATTGCCGGAAGATTCGGTTTTCCGCTCCGATGCGGATACAGCTCTTCAAAGTTCGCCTTGTACGGATTCTTCGAAACCCTTCAGGCCGAGTACTACAGCAAGGGTATCAGAGTGACTATGGTATGTCCGGGTAGGGTGCAGACCAACATATCCAGATATGCTCTTGACAAGGGAGGAAAGCCACACGGAGTGATGGATCCCGGTCAGGCAAGCGGAATGACTGCAGGAGCTGCGGCACGCGTCATAACAAGAGCTGTAGCAAAGGAAAAGAAGGAAGTGCTTGTAGGAAGGAAAGAACTTCTTATGGTCTATATCAAACGATTCTTCCCTGGATTATGCGCCATTCTTGCCCGTAAAATCAAACCTATGTAGCGGTTATGGGAAAGTTGTACGATCTTTTGAGAGAAGACTACAGGATCAAGGAAGGTCTCAAGACCTGTATCAACTGTGGGACCTGCACGGCAATATGCCCTGCAGCTGAATTCTACAGGTACGACCCCCGTAGAATCGTAGATACTGTCCAAAGAGGCAACGATGAAGATATCGAGGCCCTGCTCAAGAGCGATACGATATGGTATTGCGGAGAATGTCTCTCCTGCCTTACAAGATGTCCCCGCAGAAATGGTCCCGGACTGGTGATAATGGCATTGCGTGACCTTTCTGCAAGGCTCGGGTATTTCGTCGAGTCGGAGAAAGGCCGCCAGCTCTATCCTCTCACAAAGATAATGACCGGAAACATCCTCAAATACGGCTATTGCATACACCCTGATACTTTCAGTTGGGAAGACCACATGGAATCCGGCCCTGTCTGGAAATGGCATACTGAACATCTTGAAGACAGTTACGCAAGGCAGGGTGCCAATTTTCGCGGCTCAGGTCCCGGAATACTCCGCAAGATTCCTCAGAAATCTCTCGACGAACTGAAGAAGATATTTGATGTCACCGGAGCAACAGAAAGGATGGAAACAGTGGAAAAATTCTCCAGAGCCAAGGCAGAAGAGATGGGGATGTCGATGGAAGAGTACTTCCGTCACACGTTTGAACATTGTTCGGACAATCATTTCAACGATTGACAAGTTGTGAAACCTTAGTTATGATATATCAAGGCAAACAGAAGATATGGAGTGATTATCAGAAGGAGATTCCTGATGATAACTGGTACTACGTACGCAGCTGCATACGTCAGAACTTCTTTCCGGCATCGGAGAAGATGTTCATGGAAATATGCAGGAACGTTCTGGGCAAGGACATCTACGAAAATGAGCACCACACGACCTGCGGAGGCATCGCCTATCACTGCGACACGATCCCTCAGGAGACAGCCATGACCATAGTCGCAAGACAGTTTGCCCTGATGACCGAAGCAGGTTACGAAAATTACGTCGCATCCTGCATCACATCATTCGGCAACTACACGGAGATTCTCGAGACCTGGAACGAATTCCCGGAACT
>JAGBYI010000106.1 GCA_017628845.1 Bacteroidaceae bacterium | reverse complement strand
ATTACTATATGGCGCTTGTACTACAATTTCTGTCTACGAAAATCTTTCAAAGAACTCTTTCTTTTTTGCGTAAGAAAACCAACCCCGTCCGTTAGTAGGAGCTGTTCCCGTTTTGCGAGTGCAAAGGTAGGACTTTTCTGCAAACTGGCAAAGAAATGGGAAAGATTTTTTAAGAAAAAGAAGAGAAAAGAGTGTAAAACGGACATTTATAACGAGAATAATGGGAGGACACCTATTATATAATATATATAGGGGACCGTTGAAAGACGAAAGATGATATGCGGAGGTTGTTGAGCGGAGGCATAAAAGGATAAGGATTGAAAAGTGAACAGGATGGGGCACAGAGGACGCTGATCGGACAGATTTACACGGATTACAGACGATCTTACGAGAGGACTGCCTCCGTAGTTAGCTTAACACTGCACCTTACATCAATGCCCAACAAAAATGCAGACAATATGGCATTTGAGAATTGCGTATTTACAGATAAAAGGCAGGCAGCGCACAAATACTTTATTCTGCAGAGGGGAAATAACAGAAAAACGGGATGCCCTTATCAGGTCGTCGGGAGGCCTTGGGCGAGTCATCGCGATGACCTGCCTAAGACATCACGATGACTTGGGGAAAGCAATACGGTGATGATGCGATAGAAACGGGTTGCCTATGGGCATATTTTTAGAAAAGATTGCTCGTAAACAGAGAAAAATGCGCTTGAAAAACGCTAAATTGCAACTTAGAGATGACATTTTCTGCGCATTGCCCTAATATATCCAGAGTACACAATCCCGATAAGTTTTCTAAAGCACGCACTGAGAGAGGCCGTTTTTTTGGCAAAATATCCTTACAATCGTCTTGGATGCTTGCACTCGACAATTTAGGGACGCTACGGTAGCGTCCGCTTGTTTTATTATTCTCGGACGCTGCACGCAGCGTCCCTACCATACTTCTGCCCTTGGATGCTCGCAGATTTCACTTTTCTGTTTTCAGCAAGGGAGCAAACTCGCGGACGGCACGGTGGAAGAGTTCTACGGCTTCCTCGATAGAGCACTGGAGACGGCCGCCGGAGGCATTCTTGTGGCCACCACCGTTGAAGAAGCGGGCAGACATCTCGTTGCAGGGGAAGTCGTCCACACTGCGCAGGGAGAACTTGACGAAGCCGGGATGCTCGGTATCCTCGCTGATGAGGACGGAGAGGCGCATGCCCTGGATCTGCAGAGGCATGTTGACAATACCCTCCGTGTCGCCGTTCTTAATGCCAAGCATGCGGCGCTCCTGATTGGTGAGGGTCATGACCGTGGCATTCATGCCGGGAACGGTCTCCATCTTCACATAGAGCATGTAGCCCACAAGGCGCATGCGGTTGGGAGTGGAGGTCCAGAAGACATTGCGGTAGATGCGGTCCTTATCTATGCCACGAGCAAGGAGCAGGGAGATGCACTCGTAGATGACGCTACGCGAGGAGGCATAGGTGAAGGCGCCGGTGTCGGTCATCATGCCCGTATAGAGGCATACGGCCTCGGCCTCGGTGAGCATGTCCATGCGACCCATCTGCCAAAGCAGGTGGCACAGGACTTCGCACGTGGCGCACATTTCGTGGCGCGACACCTGGAGGTTGCAGAAGGAGGGATTGGGGTCGAGGTGATGGTCGGCCATGACCATATACAAAGATCCCTGCGCACTACGCTCCATGCATTCGGCAAGGACAGTCTCCATGCCCAGGGCACGGTTGGCAGCGTTCATGTCGCACACCCAGAGGAGGTCGGCCTGGCGAAGGATGGCATCCGCCTTGTCGGCATGCCGGTCGTAGCGGACAATTTCGGAAGCGCCGGGCATCCACTGGAGAAAGTCCGGAAAACGGTTGGGAACAACCACGGTGCACTCCTTGCCCAGAGCCTTCATCCATGCCGCAACCGCCAGAGTACTGCCAAGGGCATCGCCATCGGGGTTGACATGACACACACAGGCCACACGCTGGGCCTCATCTATCTTGTTTTGCAGAGCAAGCAACTGCTCCTCGGTGAGAATCTTTTCCATAACAGAGGACAAAGTTACAAAGAATAATCGTACCTTTGCACGTGAGAGGACAGAAATATTAAGTTGAAATGGAAAAGAAAGACCTGAGAATAGTTTATATGGGCACACCGGACTTTGCCGTGCCCACACTGGAGCGACTGATAGAGGAGGGTTACAACGTGGTGGGCGTGATAACCATGCCCGACAAGCCCATAGGCCGCCATCAGAGCCAGTTGCAGGCTTCGCCCGTGAAGGAGTGCGCCCTGAAGCACGACATACCCGTGCTGCAACCCGAACGCCTGAAGGACGAGGTTTTCCTGGAGGAACTGCGTGCCCTGCGTGCCGACCTGCAGATAGTGGTGGCCTTCCGCATGCTGCCCGAAGCGGTGTGGGCCATGCCCCGACTGGGTACCTTCAACCTGCATGCCGCCCTGCTGCCCCAATACCGTGGTGCGGCTCCCATAAACTGGGCCATCATCAATGGCGACAAGGAGACGGGCATCACGACCTTCTTCCTGGACCACCAGATAGACACCGGCGAGGTGATTCAACAGGAGCGTGTGCCCATAGGCCCCGACGACAACGTGGAGGACGTGCACGACCGACTGATGACACTGGGTGCCGACCTGGTGGCTGAAACTGTACAGAACATCATTGATGGCAAGGTGACTCCCATACCCCAGGAGCAGATGCACACGAACGAACCCTTGCGCCCTGCGCCCAAGATTTTCCGCGAGACATGCGAGATAAAGTGGAGGGAGCACACCATGGACACGGCACACAACTTTGTGCGCGGCTTGAGTCCTTACCCCGGAGCATGGACAACCCTGGTGGCACCCGACGGCAAGGAAACGGTGATGAAGATATACCGCACCACCAAGGATGTATGCACGCAAGCAGAACAGGCATGCCCTACCCTATTGCCCAGCGCCAACGGCGACAAAACCCTGCGCATAGCCTTGCCAGATGGCATCCTGCACATCCACGAACTCCAACTGGCCGGGAAGAAGAGGATGAACGCCGCCGATTTCCTGCGCGGCACTTCGCTGGAAGGATGGAAGGTGTAAGAAAACAGAACCAATAACCTTAGCCTTCGGAATAATCGGAGTATTCGGAGTATTCGGAGTATTCGGAGTATTCGGAGTATTCAGATAACTCAGAGACAAAAGAGACAAAAGACAATCGCCCGTGAGTAAAGGTTCGCGGGCAATTGCTTTATGCTGACGTTTCGGATTTTACATGGTTGACTTGCCAAAGGGGATGTTGATACCGATGGTGACACCGGTGTTGTTGCCCAAAGGTATGCCCTGCTTGGAGAGTGTACCAACGGTGTGATCCATACCTACGAACAGATTGAAGCCCTTGGGGTGGATATTTGCCACCCAACCGAAACTGGCACCCATAGAACCAAAACCTAAGTTTACACTTGCCTCCAGCCACTTGAGAGGAGAAACGGTGGCGCTGATACGCTCCTCGTTCCACGAATACCTGCCCTGGATGCGTGTAGTACTGAGCAAACCTACGCTGAGTTTCTTGTAGAAAGGCATCTGGTATTCCACACCGATGTTCAGCGTTGCGCCAAGCATGTTGGCGGAACTTTTCACACCACCGTCCTGAAGGGCGACGAGGGAAGAAAAACGGTCGGCATAGTCATCGGACTGTTTCTCCACCGATACACCAGGACCATCTTCCACCTTGATGTCATTGAAACCTGTAAACTCCACCTCCTTGCCCATATTGTATGCAACATGAGTTTCGTTCCAAGAAAGGAAACCCAGATCAAGCAGAGAGGCGCTGACCTTCATTCCATCCAGCCATCCCTGTTCACCGAGATCCCACTCTGCACCCAGATCAAAAGCAAGACCCCAGCCATTGGGTCCGGGATTCTCTATGCCGACATTGCCGAAGTCTATCTGTTCGTAAGGAGTGCCATCCTTGAATTCCTTATGCTCCATCTCGCCCCACCCGAAGCCCTTTACACTTACCTCGGCACGCGCATCGGCAGAAAGAGTCCATTTGTCCGGAGCCTTGAGGTTCAGTTGTGCCTTGTCCACATCGAGCATGGCACGAGCACCAGCCAAGAGAACCTTGACCTTGCCACCCACTCGCCAGGCATCCGCAACCTTGCGACTATGGCCAAAACCTATCTCCGCCCATGCCGTAGCATCCATGCCAAGACCGCTGATATCATAGTCCTTGTTGGCCAACTCCTTGGTTGCCTCGAACAGTTCATATGGAGCATTGAAAGCCACGTTGGTGCGCACGGATACATTAAAAGTATTGAAGCCACCCCAGGCATGGAATCCGAAGCCAAGGAGGTCCATCCTCGTGTTCATGTGGCTGAAGTTGCTGGATGAAAAACCGCGCAGGGCCTCCTCCATTGGAATATTCGGGTTCATGTAGGTGGTCAGTTCGTTGCCGTTGAACATCAGCACATCCGTCAGCGATAAGTTGCCAGTCATGCCCATATTGATATTGCCAAGCAAGGGGAATGAGACATAACCCTTGCGGTCATAGTCCTTGGCAGGGTTCAGCTGATGACCATAGGTATAACCATCCAGAAAGTAGGCACTGTTAAGATTCTGGGCAGATGCAGAGGCACAGAAACCAAGTGCCGCTACAGCCAATATATTTCTAATATTCTTTTTCATTTTCTTGATAAACTAAAACTGTTAATACCCATGGAGCATGTCAGTTGGCATCATAACTGATACCACCAACCAAAGTAATGCGAATGTCAGTCAGTTTGAGGAACGAGTTTTCCATAAGTTTGCCCTCGGCTCCTTCAGCATCTGCAACGGCACGGTAATGGAACTTATCCAAACGCTGCAACAGTTCCCCTATGGTATGACCGGCAACGGGTTTAACGGTCAGGGTGACATCTTGCTCTGAATATGCAGCATCGCCCTTATGACCGGTGATTACAACGTCGTCCGCCGTTACCAGTTCGCCCTTCAAACTATTGCTGTAACGATCCAGTGCATCTACGGACAAAGTAAGGTTCAGGGGGAAATCGGTCACAGCCTTGGCCTCAATCCTTATCTCCTTGGTGTCCAGTTTGTCCAAATCCGCGAGGTCATCAGAAAGACCCTCTTCAGTACCCTGGTACACCAACATGAATTTCTCGCCAAACTCCAGAGGGGTGTACACCTTGTAATCCACACCTACCTTATATACATCAGACTTGCCCATAGGTGTGGGCATATTGCCTGTTTCGATAGTAACGTCTGCCACCTCCACCTGGATTTCCTCTGGCAGTTTCATGAGCAGTTTATTGAGGCCATCTATCTTCACGTCAATTTTATGCAATGAGGCAAATTCTGAGGGAACAACGGCGGTTGCGGGGTCACATGCCAGACAGAAAACAACTTCCTTGTTGGCAGGGATGAGCAGTTCGCCAGAACTTTTCTCCACAGGTGCGGTGCCGTCGTCGTATTTGCTTGTAAGGGCAATGGCGGTCTTGGCATCGGCCGGCAAGGGATTTTTCACCTTGACAAAGAAGGCCGGATTAGCCAAATCAAGGCATACCTCCGGATCATTCAGGAAGTCGGGCATATCGTCCAATTTGATAGGAGCGATGCTGCCAACCTCTGTCAGGACCTTGCCTCCGAAACTCTTCACACGAATATCACTATTGAAAGAGGCACTGCCATTGAAAGCAATGCTTTCGGGACGAATGGCATCAAATCCCTGGGCCATAACCGTATTCATCTGTGTTTTATCCAGTTCAAAGTCCCTCGTTTCCAAGCGGAAGGTACCATCAATTTTGAACAAGCCCTCCAACTTTGCCTTATTGTCGGCAAAGGTAAATCCGCCCTTACCAGCAACAGCCTTGTCAAATGTGATAAGTATGTCAATCACATGGTCATCATCCACTATTGTACTCTCGTCGGTTTCGGTAAAGCGGATTATCCCCTTTTCGTCATCTTTATCAATGGCAGGAACGGTTTCGCGATCTGCCGCATTGATGTCGGTCCAATGCACGAACTCGGCATGGGCAACATGAAGGCCCGCAGGAATGGTCAGTGTAAGGTTATCCAGATGCACCTTATTTATGAAAGAATGCTTCTCGTCAAAGACAATCTTTATCCGGGCATCCAAAGTTGTCTCGTCGACAAAATGTACAGAATCCAACGTTACCACCTCTGAAGGTATGATACCGGTAGATTCTTTGATGGTATAATAAGCCTGGTCTTCGGGCATGATTTTATAACGGTATGTCTTATGACTGATACCAGGATATATCTCACCGTTAGTCTTTCCTTCGGCATCACGCGCCCCGCTCTCCTGTTCACTTACAGAGATATGCGTGCTTATTTCATTGAGTTGTGGAGCCTTTATGGAAATTGGATCAATGGTAATATCAGGGACGTTGGCACTTCCGTCTTCTATCAGGAAATACTCGCCATCAACACTCTGTACGATACCATCCTTCTCCAGATCAAGGATATTCTTCAGTACAATCTCCCCTGTACTGCTTGTTGGGAGAGTCAGGTCTGATGATGTTCCTAAAGTCAAGTCCACATCATTCAGGTCATACTTATCGTCCACACATGAGACGAACATGCCCGAAACCATAGCCCATAAGGCCAAATAAAGGATTTGAATTCTCTTCATAATTATATTTATTAAGGTAAGTCTCTGCTCATTCGCAAGCAATACTGCGGACAAATATATAATAAAAATGTAAATAAACGTTCATTACGGCATATATATGTGTATAATTGTGTTAAAATAACGTTATGCAGTTATTTATAAGACAAAAAAATAAGGCATGGAGTCCACGCCTTATAATCAATACACTAATATTCTCGTTTATAAAACCCATCATATCTCCCAACCAAGGGCGCTGGCACCAAGCACGGCTGCACTGGCACCATCCAATTCGCTGAGCAGGATCTTGGCCTTGCCCTTGTAGACAAACAGGATGTTCTCGTCGTATGCCTTACGAACATGTGCCATAAGCAATTCTCCTGCCTTTGTGGGACCTCCGAAGAATACAAACGCCTCGGGACTGCAGAATGTGGCAAAGTTGGCACAAGCCTCACCCAGACGACGACCCGTATCTGCCAAAATCTCCAATGCCAACTCGTCACCACTGGCTGCTGCTACGGCAACATCCTTGGCCTCCAACTTGGAACTGAGAATATCCCTAAGGGCTGAGGGACGACGGCTAAGGGCAAGTTTCTCTATGGCACTACGCACAATACCAGTACCTGAGCAATAGCACTCCAGGCAACCACGACGTCCGCATCCACACTCACGTCCGTTCTTCTCCACGATAACATGGCCCAACTCTCCGGCAAAACCGTCGTGACCATAAACCAACTGGCCGTTTACCACAACACCGCTACCCACACCGGTACCAAGCGTTATCTCTATGAAGTTCTTCATGCCACGGGCAGCACCATAGGCCATCTCGCCAATAGCGGCGGCATTGGCATCGTTTGTCATCACCACTGGAATGCCCAAAGACTCCTGGAACATCTTCACCAAAGGCACATTGCCGCGCCATTCCAGATTGGGGGCATCCTCGATGCAACCGGAATAATAGTTGGCATTAGGAGCACCTATGCCCATAGCCTTGATTTTCTCTATGCCACCCACCTCGGCAATCAGGGGAAGAAGAGCATCGGTACATGCCTTGACATACTTCTCGGCAGTGCCATGGCCTGCAGTGGGGATGGACACAGACTTAACAATATTCGCATTCTTGTCGACGATGCCAAACACTGAATTGGTACCACCAAGGTCCAATCCAATAACGTAAGGTTTCTTGTTCATGTTATTAAGATTATGTTTCAATTATTCATGCTCTTTGGGCAAAGTTAGCACTTATTTTGTAATATAGATTATTTTTTAATTACAAAAGTATGTTAAAGTCAAAAAAAAGTCCGTAATTTGCAAACATATTATGTGGTTACAACCTGTCAATACTTTGGATTTGGTCATCAAGGGCCTTATCGTTGGCATTTTGGCCAGTGCGCCCATGGGACCGGTGGGTGTACTGACAATCCAGCGCACTCTTAACAAAGGACGATGGTTTGGCATGGTCACAGGTGTGGGTGCTGCCGTATCAGACATCATATATGCGGCAATATCCCTATTGGGCATGAGTTTTGTGATGGACTTCATTGAAAATCCACGCAATATGTTCTGGCTCCAGCTAATTGGCGGAATACTCCTCGTGTTCTTCGGATTCTATACTTACATGAGCAATCCCACCGAAAACCTACGCCCGGCAAGCCAGAACCGAGGTTCACTCATGCACAACGGCATCACAGGCTTCCTTGTCACCTTTTCCAACCCCTTGATTATCCTGCTGTTCATTGCACTTATGGCGCGGTTTGAATTCGTCGTGCCTGAACACTATTTGGAGCAAGGAGTGGGTTATATAGCCATTTTCGCCGGAGCACTACTATGGTGGTTCGGCCTAACCTATGCAATAGACAAGGTCAGAAGCAAATTCCAAGTAGAAACCATCTGCAAGATAAACCGAATAATAGGAAGCATAGTTATCATTGCCGGTTTCATAGGTTCCATCTGGGCTTTGTTGCCCAAGTTGGGAGTTGACATTTAATATCATCCTTTTGAGCACCACAAAATGCTAATCGCTAAAAAACTTAGAAAACAGAATCTCGTGGCATATGTCCTCTACATGTATCAGGTGGAGGACATCATTCGTTCATATGATTGCGACATACAGAAAATAGCGGAAGAGTATCTGCCACGATTTGACTACGACGACGAGGAACTGGAACAGGCCCTGCAATGGTACGACGGACTGGCACGTATGATGCACGAAGAAGGATGCCGCGAGCGAGGACACGTACAGGTGGTGCGCAACACCATATTCCTGCTGGCAGACCGCCATCGCGAACTGCTGGCCGACCCTCAGGAATCTATCTACAACGCCACATACTACAAGGCTCTGCCATTCATAGTGGAACTACGAGGCAAGGGCAACGGCAAGATGAAGCCCGAACTGGAGACCGCTCTGGATGCCCTCTACGGCATTACCCTGCTACGCATGCAAAACAAGCCAATAGGAGCAGAGACATCAGCTGCCATATCAGCCATCAGCAACCTGATGAACATGCTGGCAGAAAAATACGAACCCAAACAATAAAGTCCCTCAAGGACTATAAAGACCCTAACTTCCAACAACATGACAGAAGAAATACTTCGCAGACGCACCTTTGCCATCATAGCTCACCCCGATGCCGGTAAAACCACACTGACCGAAAAGTTCCTTCTATTCGGCGGCCAAATACAGGTGGCCGGTGCCGTAAAGAGCAACAAGATAAAGAAGACCGCCACATCCGACTGGATGGAGATAGAGAAGCAGCGCGGTATCTCCGTTACCACCTCGGTAATGGAGTTTGAATATGCTCCCGAGGGCACACCTGCCGACAAGCCTTACAAGATAAACATCCTGGACACCCCCGGTCACCAGGACTTTGCCGAAGACACCTTCCGAACGCTTACCGCTGTGGACAGCGCCATCATCGTAGTGGACGGCGCCAAGGGTGTGGAGACACAGACACGCAAACTGATGGAGGTGTGCCGCATGCGCAAGACCCCTGTCATCATCTTCATAAACAAGATGGACCGTGAGGGCCGCGACCCCTTTGACCTGCTGGACGAATTGGAGGAGGAACTGAAGATAGCCGTCCGTCCCCTGTCGTGGCCCATAAACCAGGGCCAGCGTTTCAAGGGTGTGTACAACATCTACGAGCAGAACCTGAACCTCTTCCAGGCAAACAAACAGAAGGTGACGGAAAAGGTGCAGGTAGACATCAACAGCGAGGAACTGAACCAGTGGGTGGGCGACACCGATGCCGAGAAACTGCGCGAGGACTTGGAAATGATAGAGGGTGTGTATCCTGCCTTTGAAGAAGAGGAGTACAAGGAGGCTATGCTGGCCCCCGTGTTCTTCGGTTCGGCACTGACCAACTTCGGTGTGCAGGAACTTCTGGATTGTTTCTGCAAGATAGCACCCGCACCACGCCCCGTGATGGCTGAGGAGCGCGAGGTAAATCCAGACGAGAAAAAGTTCACTGGGTTCATATTCAAGATTACCGCCAACATCGACCCCAACCACCGCTCCTGTATTGCATTCTGCAAGGTGTGCTCGGGAAAATTCGTGCGCAATGCTCCATACCTGCACATCCGCAACGGCAAGACGGTGCGCTTCTCCAGTCCCACACAGTTCATGGCCCAGCGCAAAGAGACCATAGACGAGGCTTGGGCTGGCGACATAGTAGGTCTGCCAGACAACGGCATCTTCAAGATAGGCGACACGCTGACCGAGGGCGAGCAGCTGCACTTCCGCGGCCTGCCCTCATTCTCGCCAGAAATGTTCAAGTACATCGAGAATGCCGATCCCATGAAGACAAAGCAGTTGGAAAAGGGCATCAATCAGCTAATGGACGAGGGTGTGGCACAGTTGTTTGTGAACCAGTTCAACGGGCGCAAGATAATAGGCACCGTGGGCCAGTTGCAGTTCGAGGTTATCCAGTACCGACTGGAGAACGAATACGGAGCCAAGTGCCGCTGGGAACCAGTGCATCTGCACAAGGCATGCTGGATTTCATGCGAACCCGGATACGAGGCCGAGTTGGAAAACTTCAAGAAGCGCAAATACCAGTACATGGCCAAGGACCGCGACGGACGCGACGTGTTCCTGGCCGATAGCGGATATGTGCTAAGCATGGCACAACAGGACTTTGAGCACCTGCAGTTCCATTTCACCTCGGAGTTCTAAGGGAACGGATTCAAGACCGCAAAGAGGGATTAAAACGGGAAACTGGACGAAGGCGAAAACGGAAACGGAAGATTGCGGACGCTGAGCGTCCCTACCACTAATCCGCTCACCCCTCACCCCTCACCCCTCAACGTTCAACGTTCAACGTTCATATATATAATATAAATAAGGTAAAGAACTATGAATTGCGAAATAGACATAAAGCAAGCGGTGGACTGCCTGCGCAAGGGAGGTGTCATTCTCTACCCTACAGACACGGTTTGGGGGATTGGCTGTGATGCCACCAACGAGGAAGCAGTGCGACGCATCTACCAGATCAAGCAACGCAAAGATGCCAAGTCCATGCTCTGTCTGGTGGACAAAGCCGACCGCATACAACGCTACTTCCGCAACGTTCCCGACGTAGCATGGGACATCTTTGACGCCGCCGACTCGCCCGTAACGGTTATTCTGGACGGTGCCGACGGTGTGGCGCCAAGCCTCATAGCAGAGGACGGTTCGCTGGGCATACGCGTAACACGTGACCAATTCTCCCACGACATTTGTTACCGGTTACAGAAGCCTCTGGTAAGCACCAGTGCAAACATCAGCGGAGAACCAACCGCACGTACCTTCCGTGAAATCAGCGAGGAGATAAAGTCACAGGTGGATTATATATGCTCCTTCCGCCGAGGTGACAACATCCCTGGCACGCCAAGCCGAATCATCAAGTTGGGACAGGATTGTAGCGTGAAGATAATAAGATAGTTTGCTGTACATCAGAACACCATAACAAGGATGATTGCCGCACACAAAAGCTCCCTCTTGCGCAATATTGCCGCAAGCCTCTTGAAATGGCGTCGACGCCATAGAGAGAAGATAAACGAAGAACGTTTCGTGTTGCTCATCAGTTTTGTGGTGGGCATCTTTACTGCTTTGGCTGGATGGACGCTGAAGTGGATTATCCATACCATTGAGCATCTGCTCACATACAGTTTCTCCACCACCGGAGCCAACTGGCTCTACCTTATCTTCCCCGTTGTAGGCATCGGCCTGACAATGCTTTTTATACGCTATATTGTCAGGGACGACATCAGTCATGGTGTGACGAAAATCCTATTTGCAATTGCCCGCAACAAAAGCAAAATAAAACTACATAACACCTTCACCTCCGTACTGGCCTCTGCCGTTACTATCGGTTTCGGCGGAAGCGTGGGTGCCGAGGCCCCTATAGTACTTACGGGCAGCGCAATAGGAAGCAACCTTGGCCGCATGTTCCACCTTTCTAACCGCCACATGATGCTTTTGGTGGGATGTGGTGCCGCTGGTGCCGTGGCAGGTATATTCAAGGCCCCCATTGCAGGTCTTGTCTTCGTCTTGGAGGTACTGATGATAGACCTCACCATGGGCTCGCTCCTACCGTTGCTGGTCAGTTGTGTCACCGCAGCGTCCGTAACATTCGCCCTGTCTGGGATGGGTTCCGTGTTTGAATTTCATTTGAGCGACGCTTTCTCCGTAAACCGTATACCGGCATATCTGTCTTTGGGTATGGCATGTGGTTTGGTAGCCCTCTACTTCACCCGCACCATGAACTGGCTGGAGGGCATATTCCGCCAACTTGCCGTGCCCCACAAGAAGTTCCTTTTTGGCGGAGCCATGCTGAGCATACTTATCTTCCTCTTTCCGTCTCTCTACGGTGAAGGCTATACCCTCATAGAACTGCTTCTCAACGGCAAAAGTATGGAAGACTGGCAGGAGGCCATGAACGGCTCTTTCTTTGCCGGACATGCACGCATGCTCATACCATACCTTATATTGGTAATCCTGATGAAGGTTTTTGCCTCCACAGCCACCAACGGTGGTGGCGGTTGCGGAGGTATCTTTGCTCCCTCTTTATTTCTGGGATGTATTGCCGGTTTCGTTTTTGCCCGCCTATGGAACATCTACGGCATACTTGGCATACAGGTACCAGAGTGCAACTTTGCCATGCTGGGCATGTGTGGACTTATGAGCGGTGTGATGCATGCTCCCCTTACCGGCATCTTTCTCATTGCAGAACTTACCGGAGGATACGGCATGTTCATGCCTCTGATGATGGTTGCCGTGGTAGCCTACCTGACCATAAAACTTTTCGAGCCTCATAGTATCTACGCTATGCGACTGGCCCAACGCGGCGAACTGCTCACCCATCACACCGACCGCTCCGTGCTCACGCTCATGAGCATGGACTCAGTAATAGAGAAGAGCGACAAGGTCCTATATCCTGACCAAACTTTAGGTGACGTGGCCAACCTTGTTGCCACAAGCAAAGGATACATCTTCCCCGTGGTAAACAAGCAGATGCAACTGATAGGCATCCTACGTATGGACGACATACGCCACCTTGTCTTCCGACCCGAACTTTTCGGACGTTTCCGCGTTTCCCAACTTATGGCAGAATCACCTGCCATTCTGGGAGTTAACGATAGCATGGATTCTGTAATCAAGACATTCGACAGGACACGTTCATGGAACCTGCCCGTTACCAATCAGGAAGGCATTTTCGTCGGTTTCATACGCAAGAGCACAATACTTTCCATCTACAGGAGCATCCTATCTGACTATTCCCAGGATTAATGGCACAACAACATTACAACACAAAAAAATGAAGGCTTCCTACACAATATAAGGAAGCCTTTATTCGTTATGATTATGTATCACCAAAATTCAAACCATGCCTATGCCACTACCTCTACCACGCCCTATCCTTTTACCGAAGAAAGAAGTTTTGGAAAACCTGAGACGGATGGCCAGAGAATACCGCCCACAATAAGCGGCCGTTCTTTAGCATATCAAGGTGTACGAGCACAGAAAGAATGTTTGCTGTTTTACGCTCCGACACATTTTACGGCATCCTACACAGCCAGTTCCAAAGATTTTTCCACTATTAACTTACGCATGTTCAACGTTGCATAGCGCATTCTTCCCAATGCTGTATTTATACTCACATTGGTTATCTGTGCTATTTCCTTGAACGAAAGTCCTTCGTAGAATCTGAGATGAACTATCTCCTGCTGAACAGCAGGCAGTGTCTCTATCATCCGAGCCAGCATCTGGGAATCTGACATACGCAACATTTCCTCCTCACAACATTCCTGGGACAACTTTATGCTGTTGTATATTGTCTCGTCCTGAGCGTCACTTTCCAAATACGAGATGTTTTTGTTGCTCCGCACCGAATCAACCACAAGATTATGTGCAATACGCATCAGCCATGCAGAAAACTTTCCCGTTGTCCTATACTGATGGTCACGTATGCAGACAATTGCCTTCATGAAAGTTTCCTGAAATACGTCATTTGCTCTGTCCACATCCTGTGTCAGTCGCATAATATATGCAAAAAGATGCTCCTGGTTTCTTGCCAGCAACACATCAAAAGCCTCATCATTGCCTTCTTCATACAATGCCACCAGTTCATGGTCGGTCATTGCAATCAAATTACTCATACTTCTTTATATTTCTGTTTTGGAGTAGAGTTTCTTCTATAGGCTTATAGGGGTTAATCTGTTACTGAATTGTTGCTTTATATGGTTTTCTAAGCGAAAATCGTGGGCAAAGTACGTTTATTTTTTTCAAAAAAACAAGAAACGAAGACAAATATTCTCATTAACGCACAATAATTCTTCGTTTTATTCGTTTCGTCTTACCTACATCCTTCGTATCGATGCTCCATGATGACAAGTTACTGTTGTCCTGACAACAAAACACTGTTGTCCCGACAACAAGACGCTGTTGACAGGACAACACAAGTTTGCCTTCCCGCCCCCTCATGTACTTGCTCCGTAAAATACGACTTTATATTATACTACACAAGTATTTCGTCTATTTTTAAATAAAGTAACAGAAAAAAGATTCTCCACTCGTGACCCTGTTGTGCCATTGGGGATTTTTATGTAACTTTACACCGCAAAATAATAAGCATATATTTTAGGTTATGGCAATTACCTTCTTTAAAACTCCGCAGCAGACCATCATCGCTACGGAAAGCGCCGAGGCTCTGTCCAAGGCCGAGATCGAAAAGTTGTGCTGGCTCTATGGCGAGGCCGAAGTGTTGGAAGCAGACCATCTGGAGGGATGCTTCGTGGGTCCACGCCGCGAGATGATTACCCCCTGGAGCACCAATGCTGTGGAGATAACACAGAACATGGCCGTGGAGGGCATAGCACGAATAGAGGAGTACTTCCCCGTGGAGAGCGAGAACGCAGAGTTCGACCCCATGCTTCAGCGCATGTACAAGAACGGTCTGAACCAGGAACTCTTCCGCGTGAACATAGAGCCACAGCCCATCGTGGAGATTACCGACCTGGAGACATACAACGAGCAGGAAGGTCTGGCACTGAGTGCAGAGGAAATTGAGTACCTGCACAAGGTGGAGGGTCAGTTGGGCCGTCCCCTGACCGACTCTGAGGTGTTCGGCTTTGCACAGATCAACAGTGAGCACTGCCGCCACAAGATCTTCGGAGGCACCTTCGTAATCGACGGCGTGGAGAAGGAAAGCAGCCTGTTCCAAATGATCAAGAAGACCACTCAGGAGAACCCCAACCGCATCCTGTCTGCCTACAAAGACAACGTGGCATTCAGCCAGGGTCCCAAGGTGGAACTCTTTGCTCCTGCCACACACGCCGAACCCGACTACTACCAGGTGAAGGAAGTGGAGAGCGTAATTTCACTGAAGGCAGAGACACATAACTTCCCCACCACCGTGGAACCCTTCAACGGTGCATCAACAGGTAGCGGCGGCGAGATCCGCGACCGTATGGGCGGTGGTGTAGGTTCTATGCCCATTGCAGGTACTGCTGTTTACATGACCAGCTACTCACGTCTGCAGGGCGACGAAATCAGCGCCCAGCACGATGCCAGTCTGAAGCAGTGGGAGAAGATACTGCCCGTTCGCGAGTGGCTGTACCAGACCCCCGAGCAGATTCTTATTAAGGCATCAAACGGTGCCAGCGACTTCGGCAACAAGTTCGGCCAGCCCCTCATCTGCGGTT
>JAGBYI010000105.1 GCA_017628845.1 Bacteroidaceae bacterium | reverse complement strand
TACAGGCATGCCGAGAAGACACCTGCTATGGTGGCCGACTCTATGTCGTTGAATCCCAGGATGCGGCTAAGATAGAGAGTGATGACTATGAACACACCGTAGTATGCGGCACGCTCGAAGAGTTCCACCAGGTTCGAGACCCAGAAGGCTTTGCTGAACTTGATTTTCTGTGTTGTTTCGCTCATGAAAAATTAAAGTGTTAGTATGTTAGTGCGTGCAAATATACGATAAACCGCCATAATTCGCGAACAAAATGAACTGCCCCCCTATGGTATTTTGAGAATAAATCGCTAAATTTGCGCACGGAAATAAAAGAATTTAGACGAAGTGATTTCAATAGATCAACTTTCAGTAGAGTTCAGTGCGCGTCCGCTCTTCACGGACATCACCTACGTGGTGAACGATCGCGACCGCATTGCCCTCGTGGGCAAGAATGGTGCCGGCAAGAGCACTATGCTGAAGATTATAGCCGGTGTGGAGCAGCCCACTGGTGGCGGTGTCTCTGTGCCCAAGGGTACTACGGTGGGTTATCTGCCCCAGGTGATGGTGCTCTCCGACTCGTGCACCGTGCGCCAGGAGACAGAGAAGGCCTTTGCCCATCTGCATGAGATACAAGCCGACATAAAGCGCATGGAGCAGGAGATGGCCCAGCGCGACGACTACGAGAGCGAGAGTTACATGCAGCTGTGCGAACGCTTCACCCACGAGAGCGAGCGCCTGGATATGATGGGCGGTAGCGAGTACATGGGCAAGCTGGAGCGCACGCTGATGGGACTTGGCTTCCGTCAGGGCGACCTGGAGCGTCCTACAAGCGAGTTCTCCGGCGGATGGCGCATGCGTATAGAGTTGGCAAAGATCCTGCTCCAGCACCCCGATGTGCTCCTGCTCGACGAGCCCACCAACCATCTGGATATCGAGTCTATACAATGGTTGGAGCAGTTCCTTGCCACCTACTCGGGTGCCGTGATGCTGGTGAGTCACGACCGTGCCTTTATAAACAACGTAACGAACCGCACCATAGAGATTAGTTGCGGCAGGATATATGACTACCGTGTGAAGTACGACGAGTACGTCAACCTCCGTGCCGAGCGTCGCGAGCAGCAATTGCGTGCCTTTGAGAACCAGCAGAAGGAGATTGCCGACACACAGGCCTTCATCGACCGCTTCCGCTATCAGGCCTCCAAGGCCATACAGGTTCAGCAACGCATACGCCAGTTGGAGAAGATTATCCCCGTGGAGATAGACGAGGTGGACAACTCGGCTCTGCACCTGAAGTTCACCTGCTCGCAAAGAAGTGGCGACTATCCCGTCATCTGCAACGAGGCACGCAAGGAGTACGACCACGTTGTCTTCGACCATGTGAACCTCACCATAAAGCGTGGCGAGAAGGTTGCCTTCGTGGGCAAGAACGGCGAGGGAAAGTCCACCATGGTGAAGTGCATCATGAGCGAGATACCCTTCCAGGGCGAAGTGAAGGTGGGCCATAACGTGCAGATAGGCTACTTCGCACAGAACCAGGCACAGATGCTCGATGGCGAACTGACCGTGTTCGACACCATCGACCGTGTGGCGCGTGGCGACATCCGCCTGAAGATACGCGACATACTGGGAGCCTTCATGTTCGGTGGCGAGGCCTCGGAGAAGAAGGTGAAGTTCCTATCGGGCGGAGAGCGTACCCGCTTGGCCATGATAAAACTCCTGCTGGAACCCGTAAACCTGCTCATCCTGGACGAGCCCACCAACCACCTCGACCTAAAGTCTAAGGACGTGCTGAAGGAGGCCATACGCGATTTCGACGGCACGGTGATAATAGTGAGCCACGACCGCGACTTCCTCGACGGCCTTGTTGAGCGTGTCTATGAGTTTGGCGGAGGCAAGGTGCGCGAACATCTGGGAGGTATATATGACTGGATACGCATGCACGAGGCGGAACAGGGAGCCCAGCGTACCCTCTCTGCCCAGAGTTTTCGGAATACTCAGAATACTCCGAGTACTCCGAGTACTCCGACCGCTTCCTCCAGCAAACTCTACTACGAAGAACAGAAAGCCCAGGCCCGTGCCCAGAAGAAGCGTGAAAAGGAGCTTGCCGATGCCGAAGCACAAGTGGCACAATTGGAAAGTGCCATAGCCATACTGGAAGAGCAGATGGCCACCGAAACTGGTTCGCAGGACATGAGCCTGTACGAGAAACATACCAAACTGAAACAACAACTCACCCAAGCCGAAGAGCGATGGATGGAACTGATGGAGTAGAAAAGACCTTAACCCATGCCATTAACACTACCTGATAAATTGCCCGCCATAGAGTACTTGAAGGAAGAGAACATCTTTGTACTCGGCGATGAGAGAGCCAAGCATCAGGACATACGCCCCCTGCGTATTGCCATACTGAACCTGATGCCCCTGAAGATAACTACCGAGACGGACCTGCTCCGCCTCCTGTCCAACACACCCCTGCAGATGGAGATACATCTGATGAAGGTG
>JAGBYI010000104.1 GCA_017628845.1 Bacteroidaceae bacterium | reverse complement strand
GACTATGTTGCCCAGTAAATGCTTTGCAAATGAAGAACAACCAATACATAGAGTTCTACACCGAGGTAAGGGACACCATAGCGCAACGTTCATGCCCCGTGATGAACGCCCACAGGGAAGAGGCCTTGCGCATCTTCTCCGAGCAGGGGTTCCCCTCCAAGAAGGCAGAACGATATAAGTATACCGATGTTGCCCAGGACTTTGCTCCCGACTATGGCATACAATTGTCGCCCATCGCCACCGAGCGCACGGAGTTCTGTCGCTCCATAAAGGAAGCAGACATTGACCTTACACCTTATTATAATAATATAGCAGACCGTCAGGACAGCATCGTGGCACTGAACACCATGCTTGCCGTGGACGCGCTGCTCGTCCATGTTCCCCGCAACACCCGTGCCAAGCACCCCATTCAGATAAACAACATGCTGAAGGGCAAGCAGGACACGATGGTAAACCGCCGTGTGCTCATCGTCATGGAAGAGGGCGCACAGGCCGACATCATCATCACCGACCATGCCGTGGACCATCAGCAGTTCCTCACCAACCAGGTAATCGAGGCATATTGTGCCGACAATAGCTGCCTGAATCTCTACGAGATAGAGGAAACCAACCTGATGTGCACACGCTACAGCAACGTGTTTATACGTGAGGGCAGGGACTGCTCCGTGCGCCACACCGTGCTCACTCTCTTCAACGGCCACACACGCAATGCATGCCGCGTGCAGATGGCTGGTGAGAATTCCGAGGCCATACTGAACGGCTGTGTTATTGCCGACAAGATGCAGCGCGTAGACAACAACACCGTGATAGAGCACATGGTGCCCCATTGCCAGTCGAGGGAACTGTACAAATATGTTCTCGACGACAGTGCCGTGGGTGCCTTTGCAGGAATGATTCTCGTGGACAAGGACGCACAGAAGACATCCTCCACCATGAACAATGCCAACCTGTGCTCCACACGCCAGGCACGCATGTACACCCAACCTATGCTGGAGATCTATGCCGACGATGTGAAGTGCTCGCACGGAAGCACCGTGGGACAGATAAACGACCAGGCCCTGTTCTACATGCGCCAGCGTGGCATATCGCTCAGCGAGGCCCGTCTGCTGCTCAAGTCGGCCTTTATCACCGAGGTTATAGAGAACATCCCCCTGGAGGCTCTTCGCGACCGCCTTCACCTCATCGTGGACAAGCGCCTGCGCGGCGAACTGAGCAAGTGCGAGGGATGCAAGTTGTGTTAATACCATGTACCGACAAGACTTTCCCATACTCGAGAAAACCATATACGGCAAGTATCCGCTGGTGTATCTGGACAATGGTGCCACGACGCAGAAACCGCGTTGTGTCGTTGAGGCCATGAGTCACGAATACTACAACGTGAATGCCAACGTGCACCGTGGCGTGCATTTCCTTTCGCAAGCCGCCACCGACCTGCACGAGGCAAGCCGCGAGACGGTACGCCAGTTCATCGGTGCCGCCAACACCTCGGAAATCATCTTCACCCGAGGCACCACAGAGAGCATCAACCTGGTGGCGTCGTGCTTCACGCAGGCTTTCATGAAGGAGGGCGACGAGGTTATCCTTAGCCAGATGGAGCACCACTCCAACATCGTCTCATGGCAACTGGCACAGGCCAGGTGCGGCATCAGGATCAGGGTGATTCCCATGACCGACGACGGCCGCCTTTGCATGGACGAATACGAGCGCCTTTTCAACGAGCGCACACGCCTGGTTTCCGTCACCCACGTAAGCAATGTCATGGGCACCATCAACCCCGTCAAGGACATCATCCGCATTGCCCACGAGCACGATGTGCCCGTTCTCATCGACGGCGCACAGAGCATACCGCACTTTGCCGTGAACGTTGGCGAACTGGATTGCGACTTCTTTGCCTTCTCCGGTCACAAGACCTATGGCCCAACCGGTATCGGCGTGCTCTACGGCAAGGAGAAGTGGCTAGACAGGATGCCCCCCTATATGGGCGGAGGCGACATGATAAAGACCGTTTCCTTCGAGAAAACCACTTTCAACGACCTTCCCTACAAGTTCGAGGCTGGCACGCCCGACTATGTTGCCTCCACCGGCCTTGCCAAGGCGCTCGACTATCTCTCTGCTATAGGCATGGACAAGATAGAGGAGCACGAACGCAGCCTCACACGCTATGCCATAGAGAAGATGCAGGAGATTGAGGGCATGCACATCTTCGGTCCCCTTGGCGAGCATATCAGCGAGCACGATGCCGTCATTTCCTTCGAGGTGAAACCTCTTGGCGCCACCTGCGATACTCCCTACATCCACCACCTGGACATGGGCACCCTGCTCGACCGCCTTGGCATAGCCGTGCGCACCGGTCACCATTGCGCCGAACCGCTCATGCGCCGCCTGGGCGTAGAAGGCACCTGCCGTGCCTCGTTTGGCCTCTACAACACCCTGGAGGAGGTGGACACCCTGGTGGCTGGAATACGCCGCATTCAAGGCATGTTCTGAGGCGCTTTCCCTTGCCGCCAGCAATACTCCCTTTTTACCCCCAAATCGGTCCTCCGGAGGACCGACCCGAAAGAACCGGGAACTCTCGCCTCGGTCCTCGGGAGGACCGACCTTTGACTTCGGGAGGGCGTTTTTTCGCCCTCCCGAAGTAATATATCTACCCATAGGCAGAAACTTCCTGTCACATGAGGCGCTTTAATCATAAAATTCATTAACTTTGTCCGTAGTATCACCCTATGCCGATATGTATTTTATGACAAGCACTTCACTTTCATCCTCCGGTCGCCGTACCCCCTTTTCTTTGTTCCTTCTTTGCCTGTTCATGTTGCAGGCAGTGCCCCTTCATGCCCAACTGTCGCGTGGCATAGGTGTGTATCCTGGCAATCCCGACGAATATTTCGGTCCGCAGATAGAGAAGGACACCGTGTATCGCAATCTTGCCCTGCACCGTGCCGTCTACCAGTCGGGGGCACACGACCTCAACCTCACCGCCCAGCTACTAACCGACGGCGTGGTGACCACTGGTCAGCCTGCTTTTCTGGAGGTTCTGGCAAATGGCAAGCCTCTGCCACACAACGAGCGTAAACTGACCATCAACAATAGCGAATGGTCGCGCATACCAGTAGAGGGCAGTACAGCCACACTGAGCTACCGATGGTCTAATATGGACATCGAGGCCGACGAGGTGATAGTAGAGGGTTTCGTCGCATACGACCAGGACAAACCTTTTGAGCACTACTCCATGCAATGCGAGGTCATGGGTGCCAAGCCATATACCTATACAATAAAGAGCGACACTCTGCCTGGACGACTTCGCAGAAGGAAGGTTATCAACGACCCCAACAAGCAGACAGAGGAGGCTACCGCCATGGCACGCGAACTGAAGGAGACCTTCAAGCTCCGTGGCAAGCGCACTTTCAGCTCCATAGAACTCACCTTCCGTCAGAACAATGCCTTCTACTGGTCCATCAAGGAGGTTACTTTCATGCGCAAAGGCAAGCCCGTTCGCAACATCTTCCCTGCACAGCGCTTCACCAGCGTATGGAAGGCTGACAAAGACGATTGGGCATACGTCGACCTTGGCGCTGAGGCAAATATCGAAGAGGTGCGCCTGCACTGGCTGGGCGAGGGAGGCAATGCTATCCTGGAAATCTCGGACGATGCCAAGAACTGGAAACCCTATGCCGTGCCGGCAAACAACGTTAAACGTTCAACGTTCAACGTTATTCGCCTGCGCTCATCAAGCTACGCAAGTCAACGTTACTCGTTATCCGCCTCTGCACGCTATGTCCGCGTCAGCAACACCGATGCCGCTTGCCTCAGCGAGATGGAAGTTTACGGCCGTGGCGGCGTGCGTCCTGTTGCCAAAGCTTCGGAGCGATGGAATGGGGGGAAATATATGCTCAATGGTGGCAACTGGACAGTATGTCCCATCAGCAATCCTTCACCGAAGGCCGTGCCTCTGGGTCCCGAGATAGTTGCCACCGTACCTGCCACCGTGCTCTCCAGTTATTACAATGCCGGTGCCTTGCCCGACCCCAACTACGACGACAACCTTGCCATGATATCCGAGTCGTTCTTCAACCGCGACTTCCTCTACAAACGCACGTTCCAGGTTCCCTCAAAGATGAAGGGCAGACGCATCCAGCTCAACTTCGACGGTATCAACTGGAAGGCCCTGGTGGTACTCAACGGCAAGCAGGTGGGCAAGATAGAGGGTGCCTTCATGCGCGGAAAGTTTGATATTACCGACTATGTCAAGGATGGCGATAACGAACTCCGTGTCTATGTAGAGAAGAATGCCAATCCTGGTGCACGAAAGACCAAAACAGCAGAAAACACCAGTTTCAACGGCGGCGTCCTGGGTGGTGACAACCCCACCTTCCATGCCACCATCGGCTGGGACTGGATAACCACCATACCTGGGCGCGAGGTGGGCATTTGGAACGATGTCTACCTCACCTCCACAGATGCCGTTACCATCTCCGACCCCATAGTGAATACATCCCTTGCTGATGGGAAAGCCACGATGAAACCCTCGGTTTTTGTGCGTAACCACCTTTCTGCACCGGTTCGGGGAAGACTTGTCGGGCATATTGGCGACATAAGGTTTGAAAAGGACATCGTTCTGCCTCCAGATTCCGAAATGGAGGTTACCTTCTCGCCACAGGAGTATGCACAATTGCGCAATCAGCAGATGCACCTCTGGTGGCCCAACGGCTATGGCACCCCCCACCTGTACCATGCCGGCTATGCTTTCCATACTGAGCATGCAGATTCTCCTGCTACCTTGGAATATCAGGCGGGAATACGCGAGGTAACCTGCGAGGACGAGATGTCGCGCCTGCAACTCTACATCAACGGACAACGCTTTATTCCTCTGGGTGGCAACTGGGGCTTCTCGGAGAACCACCTCAACTACCGTGGACGTGAATACGACATTGCCGTAGGCTACCACCGCCAGATGAACTGCACCATGATACGCAACTGGGTGGGACAGACGGGCGACGAGGAGTTCTACGAGGCTTGCGACCGCCATGGCATCATGGTGTGGCAGGACTTCTGGCTGGCAAACCCTGCCGACGGCCCCGATCCTCACAACGAACCCATGTTCATGGCCAATGCCAGCGACTATATGCGTCGCATACGTCAGCATCCCAGCATAGCACTCTATTGCGGACGCAACGAGGGCTATCCTCCCAAGACACTGGACGAGCAATTGGCACAACTTGTACAGAAACTGTCTCCTGGGGCATTGTACTTCCCCAGTTCTGCCGACGATGGTGTCAGCGGACATGGTCCCTACCGTGCCCTGCCCATAAGGGAATACTTCGAGATACAGACAGGCAAACTGCACTCTGAGCGCGGCATGCCCAACGTGCCCAACTACGAGAGCCTCTGTCGCATGCTCGCTCCCGAGCACCTGTGGCCTCAAAACGAATTCTGGGGCAAGCACGACTTCACACAGAAGGGTGCACAGTACGGTTCCACCTTCAACCAGCTGCTGGCCGAGCGCTTTGGAGAGGATAGGGTATATGCCGAGAAGATGCCTGAGCGCCTGGGCACTCATCCTGCCAAGGCATACACAGCCCTGGCACAGTGGCAGAACTACGACGGCTACCGTGCCATGTACGAGAGTGCCAACCTCCAGCGCCAGGGCCTCATCATCTGGATGAGCCACTCCTGCTGGCCCTCTATGGTATGGCAGACCTACGACTACTACTTCGACCCCACGGCGGCATTCTTCGGCATCAAGAAGGCATGCGAACCAATCCATGTCCAGTACAATGCCTCCACCCGTCAGGTGCAGCTGGTCAACATGATGAAGCCAGCCCAGGACATCAAGGCCATTGCCACCATCTACGACCTGCAGGGCAGGGAGGTTTGGAAGAAGTCTGCCCTGGTACACCTGCCTTCCGACTCTACCGTAAACTGCTTCCAAGTGCTCTCTCCCGATTCCGCCAAGTCCTTCATGCTCCGCCTGGAGGCAATATCCAACCTAAACAACGAGAACCTTTCCACTAACACCTATTTCCTTTGGGGCAATGAATCAAGCAAGGAACTTGCATCCATAGGTATTGCCCAGGTAGATATGCAATACTCTGTAGATGCCAATCGTAGCACCATAGTGCTATCCAACACAGGTACAACAACTGCACTGATGCTTCGCCTGAACCTTTGTGCCGAAGATGGAGAGCAGATATTGCCTGTAGAATACTCAGACAACTACTTTCATCTGCTTCCTGGCGAAAGCAAGATAGTCAACATTAAGTGGAAATTGGAAGACGCTCGTAATGCAAATCCTATACTGAAAGTCTCTGGCTTAAATGTCAAGGAACAAAAAACTACCAAATAGATTATGGTTCGGTAATGGCTATGCATACCTGGTCCTGGAATTCGCGACCATGACTTCCACGCTCTACACCTTGATTGATTATACAAAAAGAAATTACATGACCATTACCCCCATTGGCATAACCGCTCAGGGAGGATATACCGCTCACAGTGCCTGTCTTGGCAAAGATATTATGGTAAGCATTTGTACCATGAAAACGCTTTTTTAAAGTGCCATCTACACCACCCACAGGAAGGGAAGGAACAAGGTATAAACGTATCTCGGGATTAAACCATGCATATACCAAGAGGGCATTAAGTATGTTGGGGGTAATGTAGTTGTAAAGGGACAATCCACTACCATCTGCTATTCTATAGCCAGCACCTGTTGACACGCCTGCCTTTTGTAGTGTTTTTTCTATATTGAATACAGCAGATTTAAGTTCACCAAATTTACCTGAAAGCCGTGACAGTTGCCAGAAGAGACTCTCGGCCAGACGATTGTCGCTATCCTTCATCATTGGTTGCAATATCTCTGCCATTGTCCATGTGCGGCGGTCGCGATACGGCATTTGAGATGTGATATCATCGTCCCAGCACCACCCCTCTCCAGCCTCATCAATACGAGGTACAAAACTGTAATTTCCACCCAACAGGTCAAGTGCAGAGATAGCGGTAACAAGTTTCTGGCACGATGCCGGACGCATGCGATGGTCGCCGTTTACTGTAAAGATATATTTACCATCAGTGATATCGTACACCACCAGTCCCAACTGGCTGCTTTGGAACATCTGCGAGTTGCAAAGTTCCAGCAGACGCGATTGCAGCCTGCCCTCCCATGTGTCGGCAGAGTACATGGGCGATGTACTGAAGTTTCTATACCCTTGTTTCAGCATTGTCAGGAGCATGATGTCCTCGTCGGACACCTTGTTTCGCTCAACATATACGGTCCTTATCTCGGGTTGCGGTTGTATAATCTCGCGCTTGGTTTTACAGGACAGGAGCAGAAATGCCGACAGGAGGCAGAATATAGTTCTTTTCATTGGGACAAAACATAAGGTGATATACAACGGCAAATGTACACAATTTTATCAATTTATATAAACAGCAGGCATAATAATAAGGCAAAACGGCGTTAATATATCCGAAATCGCGGGCGCGTGCTTGCGTGTATGAGGTTATTTTAATATCTTTGTGCAGATTAAGGATACTGAATTCCGCGCACACCAGAACAAAATAAAGGCGGACACTGGATTCACGACCAAATAAAAAGGAAGTAACGAAATGATTAAGAAATTTGATTTTCTCATTATCGGAGGGGGCGTGGCAGGCATGAGCTACGCATTGAAAGTGAGCCAGAGCGGCAAGGGCAAGGTGGCCCTTGTGTGTAAAACATCGTTTGAGGAGTCGAACACCTCGAAGGCACAGGGCGGCATAGCCTCGGTAACAAACCTGCTGGTGGACAACTTTGACAAGCACATCGAGGACACCATGATAGCCGGTGACCACATTTCCGACCCCGCGGCCGTGGAGCAGGTGGTGAAGGGAGGACCTGCCGGAATCAAGGACCTGGTACAATGGGGTGTGAACTTCGACAAGAAGGAAGACGGAGAGTTTGACCTGCACAGAGAGGGCGGACACTCTGAGTTCCGTATCCTGCATCATGCCGACGACACAGGCTTTGAAATACAGCGCGGACTGATGGAGGCCGTGCGCAAGGACAAGAACATAACAGTACTGGAAAACCACTTTGCCGTGGAGATCATCACCCAGCACCACATGGGCATACGTGTGACAAGGCGCACACCCGACGTGGAATGCTTCGGTGCATACATACTGAACCCCGAAACCGACAAGGTGGACACCTATCTGTCCAAGGTTACCGTGGTGGCAACAGGTGGCACAGGTGCCGTATATTCTTCTACAACAAACCCCGTAATAGCCACGGGCGACGGCATAGCCATGGTGTACCGTGCCAAGGGCAAGGTGCAGGACATGGAGTTCGTGCAGTTCCATCCCACCGCCCTTTACAATCCAAAAGAAAAGCATCCTGCCTACCTCATAACTGAAGCCATGCGCGGATATGGCGGCATATTGCGTCTGCCCAACGGCAAGGAGTTCATGCAGAAGTATGACGAGCGACTGAGCCTGGCACCACGCGACATAGTGGCACGTGCCATAGACAACGAGATGAAGATTCATGGCATAGAGCATGTATGTCTGGATGTGACGCACAAAGACCCCGAGGAAACAAAGAAGCACTTCCCAAATATCTATGCCAAGTGCCTGAGCATGGGCATAGACATAACGAAGGACTACATACCCGTTTCGCCATGTGCACACTACATGTGCGGCGGCATCAAGGTGGACCTTGACGGACAAAGCAGCATCCGACGCCTGTATGCCATAGGCGAATGTTCGTGCACAGGATTGCATGGAGGCAACCGTCTGGCAAGCAACTCGCTGATAGAGGCCGTAGTGTATGCCGATGCCGCGGCAAAGCACTCCATAGAGATGGTGGACGGATACAAGTTCAATGACAACATACCCGAGTGGAACGACGAGGGCACACTGACCAACGAGGAACTGGTGCTCATTGCACAGGACAAGAAGGAGGTGAATCAGATAATGTCCACCTATGTGGGCATTGTGCGTAGCGACCTTCGTCTGCACCGTGCTTGGGAACGACTGGACCTTCTCTTTGAGGAGACGGAACATCTGTTCAAGCGCGTTAAGCCCACCAAGGACATCTGCGAACTGAGAAACATGATAAACGTGGGTTACCTGATTACCCGCCATGCTCTGGAAAGAAAGGAAAGCCGAGGTTTGCACTATACCATCGACTATCCAAAGCACGCGTATGATGAAACGGAAAGGTGAAAGGTGAAAGGTGAAAAGTGAAAACGGAAAGGTGAAAGGTGAAAACTGCCGAGCAAGATAACACGAAAACAAAACACTGAATGAAGAAAAGCATCTTCGGAACATTGCTGCAACTGGAATCGGTATTCCTGCTGATCACCGGAGCCGTCAGTCTTTTCCATAACGAGAAAGACTGGTGGGTGTTCATGGCGTGTGCCGCACTGAGTTTCGTGATAGGCGGCATAACACTGAGCATAGGCAAGTGGAAAGCCAGGCATGCAAGCGAAGACCAAAGCAAATACTTCTCACGCGCCGACAGTTTCATGGTGGTGACACTGACATGGGTACTCTTCTCGCTGATAGGCATGATACCCTACATGATGCTGGCAGGAATGAGCATAGAGGATGCCATGTTCGAAGCCATGTCGGGATTCACTACAACTGGAGCCTCGGTAATATCCAACATAGACGGACTTAGCCATGGACTTAAGTTCTGGCGATGCATAACGCAATGGATGGGCGGTCTTGGTATAGTGGTATTCACCTTTGCCCTTGTGCCAACGGGCGAGATGCGCAACAACAAGATATTCTCTGCCGAGACATCGGGAATTGGTATGGACAAACTAAGCCCCAAGATAGCCACAACGGCACGGAGGCTGATGATGATATACCTGGTGCTTACCATTGTTTGTGCACTGTTCTACTATGCAGGTCCCATGAATGCCTTTGATGCCATCTGCCATTCATTCACCACAACGGCAACAGGCGGATTCTCCACACGCACGGCAAGCATAGCGTACTATAATTCACCCTACATCGAGTATGTGGCGGCGGTATTCATGTTCTTGTCAAGCATGAACTTTGGCATGTTCTACTATGCCATAATAAGAAGATGGGACATAATCCGTAGCAACGAGGAACTGAATGCCTTCGTTAAGATAGTTCTTACCGCCGTCGTGGTGTTTGTGCTGCTTTTCAACTTTGCATCACATGCATCAGAAAGCCTTCATACCTTGCCCATGGGATTGGAAGAGCAGTTCCGAAGTGCCCTATTCCATGTGACGAGTATCATTAGCAGTACTGGATATGCCGCCATGAAGTTCGACTACGTGTCATGGGGAGATGTATACCTAATTCCCACCATTATGCTGATGATAATAGGTTCGTGTGCCGGCAGTACGGCAGGTGGTATAAAGGTGGTACGATTCGTGGTGGCTTTGAAAGCCATTAGAAACGAATTCATCAAGCAACTGCATCCAAGAGCCGTACTGAGCGTAAGTCTTGGCGGACGTGTGATGGAAAACGAGAGAGTGAGACGCACCCTGTGCTACTTTGTCATCTATGCCATCATGATCATGCTTGCCATATCGGTGATGACATTGCTGGGAATGGATTTCACAACGGCCTTCGGAAGCAGCATAAGCGCACTGAGCAACATAGGACCCGGTGCCGGGCTGACAGGTCCTGCCAGCAACTACTCCATGGTACATCCTGCCATAAAGTGGCTGATGAGTTTCTATATGCTCGTAGGGCGTCTGGAGATATACACCGTATTGTTCCTCTTCATGCCCAGTTTCTATAAAAAGTAAAAACATATATATGACTATACTGCACCAATCACCTATATTCGGTCCTGTAAAAAGCAGGAGGCTCGGCATATCGCTTGGCATAAACCTGATGCCTGGCGATGGCAAGTGGTGCTCGTTTGATTGTGTCTATTGCGAATGCGGTTTGAACAAGGACCATCGCCCAAGCAAACCCTTGCCTACCGTTGAGGAAATAGAATATAAACTTAGGGAAAGACTGGAAGCAATGAAGGAATGTGGAGAAGACCTGAACACACTGACCTTCTCTGGCAATGGTGAACCTACCATGCACCCAAAGTTTTCAGAGATAGTGGACAATGTATTGTCATTGCGCTCAAAATACTTTCCAATGGCTAAGGTAACGGTATTGTCAAACAGCACCCAGATACATCGTAAGGAGGTTTTTGATGCACTCATGAGGGTGGACAATGCTGTGATGAAACTGGATACGGTATCGGAAGAATACATCCGCCTTGTTGACCAGCCCACAGGACACTACAACATCAAGTCCATAATAGAAAACCTTGCCAGGATGAACGGCAATGCCGTGGTGCAGACAATGTTCATGAAGGGCAATGTCAAGGACAATGACGGAAACCTCGTCTCCGTGGACAACTGCAAGGACGAATACATAGAACCATACATAGACGCACTGAAAAGAATAAACCCCAGGCAGGTGATGATATACACACTGGACAGGGAATGGCCAACGGAAGGACTGGAAAAGGCCGACCATGAAACTATGGACACAATAGCAGAGAAAATCAGAAAGGCTGGATTTGATACAAGTGTTAGTTACTGACCTCCGCACAAAAGATACTGGATACAAGAATGAAGAAGATACTCGTCACACTGATACTCTTGGCAACATTCACAGGCATTACCCGTGCCCAGGAGGATGTTGTTCAGATAATCGGGAAATTGAGTATCTTGCATCAAGATAAGATAACACATCAGGAAAATGCATCTAAACTGCAAAGATACCTAATTCTGAAGCCATACATTCTGGATGGTGATACCATGTACCAGTATCTCCTGCCCGAACTTCCAGTATATGCTCCGCTAAAGTTCAAGAACAACAGGCAAAGGAAGAAGTACAACAGACTTGTACACAACGTAAAGACGGTATTGCCCATTGCCAAGGAGGTGAATGCACTGATAAAGGAGACCTACGAAACCCTGCAACTCCTTCCCGACAAGAAAAGCAAGGACGAGCACATAAAGGCGGTGGAGAAGGAGATATGGAAAACCTATACTCCAAGAATGAAGAAACTAACCTATTCGCAAGGCAAACTGCTCATAAAACTCGTTGACCGAGAGTGCAACCAAAGTTCGTACGAGATAGTAAAAGCCTTCCTCGGTCCCTTCCGTGCAGGATTCTATCAGTTATTCGCATGGACATTCAATGCCTCGCTCAAGAAGGAATACGACCCAGAGAACGATGACAAACTGGTGGAAAGAGTAGTAAGGGAAGTAGAGGCAGGAGTGCTTTGAAAGAGAGGACCCACCCCCTTACCTGTCCTCGCGTCGCAATGGAGATTGCTCCCCTCACGAGACACAGAAGCACATCGGTGCTTCTTCTGAAGACCTCGCTCGCCCTGTATGGAGGGGAGTATAAATTAAAGCAAATAATAAAAGTTAATGGTAATCTATCCCTCCCCAGGGAAGGGAGTATATAGTAAAGCAAATAATAACAGGTAACCTCTCCCTCCCCCTGCGGGAGGGTCGGGGAGGGGTCTAAAATAAAAATATGAGAAAACTGAAGGTAACGGAAATGGGACGCATCTCTGCGGAGGAGTTTCAGCTGGCGGACAAGAACCCGTTGGTGGTAGTACTGGATCATGTCAGAAGCCTGTACAATGTGGGTAGCGTGTTCCGTACGGCAGATGCCATGCGCCTTGCTGGAATATGCCTTTGCGGAATAACGGCAACACCACCAAATGTGGAAATACACAAGACCGCCCTTGGTGCCGAAGATACCGTGGAATGGAAATACTTCAAGCAAACGGAGGATGCCGTGGAGTGGCTCAGGAAAGAAGGCTATATCATCATGGCGGTGGAACAATGCGAGGGTAGTACCATGCTTCAAAACTTCATTCCCGACCCCCAGAAGAAGTATGCCATCATCATGGGAAACGAGGTGAAGGGAGTTCAGCAGCACATAGTGGATATGGCCGACGGATGCCTGGAAATACCCCAGTTCGGCACCAAGCATAGCATGAATGTTTCCGTCACCGCAGGAATGATAATATGGGATTTCATGCAGAAAAGTTATCTACATTCGTGTTGATAACTATGTTCAAAAGCCTTGTATAACCTCAATATCAATGAAGATAAAAACAGGAAAAAATAGTTATAAACATAGCGAAAATGGCTATAAACACGGTTATTTCCACCCTTATCAACATGGCTTTGAACAGGCTTAAAGGATAATAAAATAGAGAGTTAGGCATAATGACGTCGGGAGTTATCTACACTATCAACACCGTATCATTATCATCATACATTTAGAAAATTAAAATAAAAAGGATAATAATATGAACATTAAGGAAGAAATACGCAGGATGTGCCGTGAGAAGAATGCCGTGATAATGGCGCACTACTATACGGACGGTGAGATTCAGGATATGGCAGATTTCGTTGGCGATTCTCTGGCATTGGCACAGAAGGCAGCCACCACCGATGCTGACATAATAGTAATGTGTGGTGTGCACTTCATGGGCGAGACAAGCAAGATACTTTGTCCCGACAAGAAGGTGCTTGTACCCGACCTGGAGGCTACCTGCTCTCTGGCGGAGAGTTGTCCTGCCGATAAGTTTGCCGAGTTCGTTGCCGAGCATCCCGGTCATACCGTTATAAGTTATGTAAACACCACGGCGGCCACAAAGGCGGTTACCGACATCGTGGTTACAAGCAGCAATGCTCGTGAGATAGTGGAGTCGTTGCCTCAGGACACTCCCATCATCTTTGGTCCCGACCGCAACCTGGGCGGCTATATAAATAGCATTACCGGCAGAAACATGCTCCTCTGGGATGGTGCATGTCATGTGCATGAGAAGTTCTCCGTGGAGAAGATTATTGAACTGAAGAAGCAGTATCCCGATGCCAAGGTATTGGTTCATCCCGAGTGCAAGGGAACTGTTGTAAAGTTGGCCGACAAGGTGGGTTCTACCGCCGCCCTGTTGAAGTACAGTATCAACGATTCTTCGGATACATTCATTGTAGCCACCGAGAGCGGCATACTTCACGAGATGCAGAAGGCATGTCCCGAGAAGACCTTCATCCCCGCACCTCCAAGCGACAGCACCTGTGCATGCAATGAGTGCTCTTACATGAAACTCGTCACCATGCAGAAACTATACGATTGCCTGAAGAATGAGGCACCCGAAATACATGTAGATGCCCAGGTGGCAGAGAAGGCTATAGTTTCCATCAACCGCATGCTGGAGATTTCCGAGAAATTGGGACTTTAAGAAAAGTCTTTCCAAGGGACGTGAAATCGCTTCACGATGCGAAGGCTCATGCTTCACGATGCGAGGCTTTATGCATCACGACGCGTTGCCCTTTGAAATACGACGAGATAAAACATATACAATATATATAGTACAAGAAAGAATATAATAAATAAAGGAGTAATATAAGAAATGAAAGCAGGTATTGTAGGACTGCCCAACGTGGGCAAATCAACATTGTTTAATTGTCTTTCCAGCGCCAAGGCACAGGCGGCTAACTTCCCATTCTGCACCATCGATGCACAGTTGGGTCAGGTAAGTGTGCCCGACGAGCGTCTTACCAAGTTGGCAGAGATAGTAAAGCCTGGCCGTATAGTACCGGCCGTATGCGATATTGTGGACATTGCCGGCCTTGTGAAGGGAGCCAGCAAGGGTGAAGGCCTGGGCAACCAGTTCCTTGCCAACATCCGCGAGTGCGATGCCATCATACACGTTTTGCG
>JAGBYI010000103.1 GCA_017628845.1 Bacteroidaceae bacterium | reverse complement strand
ATCAAATCGTAGTCGCTAATTTTAACGAAGAATGGTTTAGGCTCGATGAATGGACTCACATCTATCCCGAAATGTACCAATTCGTGGTAGACAACTTGAAGTACGCCAAGCAAAGCCCCACATTGGACTGATAAGTCCCTTTCTGACATAAACATAAAATATCGTGCGCTACTTCCCCTCTCGGGAGATCTTGGTAGTCCCTCAAACGACAGAATAAAACTCAAATAGAAGAAAGAAAAACTAATATGGTACAATCAGACCTTTACATACACGGACCCCAGGCTCAGCGCGATGCCATTGTGCAGATGGTGATGGCAATAGCCAAAAAGATAGGAGTGGACACCACTCGGGAGAGCGACTTGAACATCCCTATGGGCATGGTCATGGAAGTACTCTTGGGCGACTCAATGCACTTAGGGCTGCTCATCGGCCTGAACACCGAGGACCCCGAGTGTGTGGTCATGCGGGTGGAGATGAAAGACGAACTGGAATTGCGCGATGCCCTGCTTCAGTGCTTTATCGGCATCGACATAGAGGTGGACGAGGATGTGGAGGACATGGTGCCCTGGCCGTTTGAATAAGGGACGGCAAACAAAAACGCATTAACAAAGAATACAACAAGAAAGGAGACAATGCAATATGCTGGATGTAGCAAGTTTTAATGAGCAGATAGAGAGGGAGGAGAGGTTGAAAAGGCTGGGAATGTTTTTCCTTTCCCTGTGTGCCTTGTTGTTTATAGCGGCGGTAGTGTATCTGGCCGTGCAATGGGGATACGTTGGCACCACACGCTTTACGGCGTTCTGTGTGGCCGCCGCGGTTTACCTCCTGTGCAAGTGGGTGGTGTACCCCCAGTTGTGGCGCACGGCATCCCTTGTGCGCCCTCATCAGGAGACCTTCCACCGCCATCGCACATTCTCTTCGGCACTGGGATGCGGCAATGTGCTATTCGGACGCTTTCACATGTGCCCCTCGTGGCCAAGCGTCAGTTACTCGTTCCTGTCCCTGTTCTTCATCCCCCTCATACCCACCGGGTGCTACGACCTGTCGGGGACGGGAAAGAGCGTCCTCTCCATCGGCACCGAGGAGCATTCCTCCTTGTCCGTAGAATGGCGTGCCGTGGAGGTGCTCTACATCTATGCCAAGTGCTGGAGCATGGCCACGATAATAATCCTGCCGGTGGTTACATTCTTTGATTATGTGAGTTCATTGACCATGTAGTTTTTTTTGTAAAGCATATGAAGAAGATCCTGTACATATATGGCTATGGCGGAAGTGCCCAGGGGAGCACCTGCACCATGCTCAGGCGCCTGGTGCCCGAGGGCTATATGGTTGAGTCGTTTACCTACACGCAGGCGGACTTTGCCAAGGCTCGTCAAGAGATACTCGGCTACATCCGTGAGCACGGCATAGACCTCGTTGTGGGCAGTTCGCTGGGAGGTTTCATTGCGTTAACGCTCAACGGAATACCCCGCATAGTCGTTAACCCCTGCTGGTATCCCGGCGAGGAACTTCCACTGATAGACGTGCCTCACGAGATTGTACGCACCTATGCACCCTATGACCATTGGGTACAGGAGCACATCACAGAGGAGGACCGCCCCATGGTGCATGCCTTCTTTGGCGACCGCGACGAACTCTTTGGCGAGAAGTACATAGCCCATTTCCTTCGACACTATCCCCAGGAGCAATGCCACCGCATCCCCTCCGGCCATCACCTCTCGGAGGAGGGGGCAAGGGAGATTGTCGGCTGGATAGACAAGAACCCTCAGTTCATTAATGCACAGAATCACTTGTAGCTTATAGAACCTGACATAAACAAATTTTCAGAACCCACCTATATACAATATGAGCCTTTATTTCTTCAATTATGAAACGGCCAGAACGGACAATGAAAGGAAATTGTCTGCCGAGCAACTTCTTACAATCTTCAACAGAAACATTGTGAAGAATGCTGAGCTTCTGGATTACTTGGGCAAGAAAAACATCTTTGGCATAATATCCAAGTCAAGGAACGAAAATACCCATAGCCGCTTTGTGGCAGAACTGCTTTCGGGTACGTTCTTTAACGGCGATTCCCGCGAATCAACCTTGTTGCATTTTCTGGACATCATTCTTTACAGAGCCGGGAAGGAGAACAAGGTAGCGGAGGTAGACGAACATCTCCGCCGGGCAATACTTACCCGTTCTGTAATGTTTGAAAGAGTAGAGACGGAATGCGAACTTTCAGTCAGGAAATATCAGAAGGAATATTCAACATTCACCACACAGGCCAGTGCCGAAAAGGATGACCGTCTGGACATATACTTCAAGTTCAAGTTCCAGACTCCAATAGCAGGGCGTCATGAACTGGAAATATTCATTGAGAACAAGGTCAATGCCCTTGAGCACGACGCTCAGACAGGGCGCTATTTCGAAGCATGCAGCAATTGCGGCCACGAACGCCCCTTCCAGTTGTTTGTGTACCTGACACCCCATCCCCTTCGCGATATGGACCATTACGAGGGGTTGAACCGTAAAATGCGCCCCGAATGCCCACACTATATCCATATATGCTATCAGGACATCGTTGACTACGTCATAGAACCCCTTCTCATAGATGAAGGATTGGATGCAGGCAAGCGCAACATGCTGAGGGAATATGTAAGTTGCCTGGAACTGCCCGCCATGCCCGACTCCGAATCGGAGCATCAGCAGGCTGACCTCTCCATCATGGCCATAGGTTCCAGAGAGAGGCATCTGGTAAGAGCCTTTATGGAAGATGATGTAAACCGCTGGCTCATAAGCAAGGCAGTAGAGGCAAAATTAGGAGAGGAGTTCTATTCCGTAGGTCGTGCCGACCACTTGCTTAATTCTGCGGATGCTCTTCAGAGGGCACTGCAGGTCATAATAAGTCTGAAAAAGAACCCGCTTGACATCCTTAAGTGTGTGGCAGATTGTAACATGGTAGGCGACCAAGATGGCGCCGGTCCCGTTTTGATATACTCGCCCAAGCACTGGCGGCATAATGGATTTTGTAAATATCTTCCCTTGGACAAACTGCTTGCACGCTCGGGTAAGGCCATCGACAATGATATGTTT
>JAGBYI010000102.1 GCA_017628845.1 Bacteroidaceae bacterium | reverse complement strand
TGAAGTGACCCCGAAAAGTTGGACGTTAAATAAAACGTTACTTATTAAATTCTCTATAGTAGTGAGCTCGGTATTGTGCCGGGCTCATTCCTTTTAATCTCAGTTTTATTCTTTTTGTATTATACCAGAGTATGTATTTTTTGAGTTCTGCTTGAAAGCACTCAATAGAGTCAAAATCATTCACGTAGAGCAGTTCATTCTTCATCAGTCCAAAGAAGTTCTCCATCATGGAGTTGTCCAGACAGTTTCCTTTACGTGACATACTCTGTACTACACTGTTGTCCTTGAGTATCTTTTGATACATTGTGTGCTGGTAGTGCCACCCTTGATCTGAGTGCATCGTCAGGCCATCAAGATTATCATATTTCCTAAATGCTTTTCGGAGCATGTCTGTCACCATCTTCAGATTAGGGCTGCGTGACAGTGTATATGTGATTATCTCTCCGTTGTACATGTCCAGTATAGGAGAGATGTACAGTTTCTCATCCTTTATGCAGACTTGCGATATATCCGTAGTCCATTTCTGGTTAGGTCTTTCTGTTGAGAAATCCCTGTCGAGGACATTCGGTGCAACCTTACCAATCAGTCCCTTATAGGAGTGATAGCGGCGCTTCTTCCGCTTTGCCCTCAAACCTATCTGAAACATCAGCTTCTGCACCGTCTTATGGTTTATGATATAGCCTTCGTTTCGTAAAGCCATGCAGATTCTCCTGTATCCGTAACGGCCTTTGTTCTCATCATATATTGTCTTGATCCTATTTCTTGTAGCATCATAACCGTCACCATTATTCATTCGTGATAGATGGTAATAGAATACAGAACGTGCCATCTTCACCCTCATGAGCATATACTCAAGGGGATGTCCTTCATGCCTTAGTTCTTCGATGGCTCGCGCCCAATCTCTCTTAGATGGGCATTCCTTTCCTCTACTAAGGCTCTCACTTTTTTTAGCAACGCAATCTCTGTCTTGAGTTCCTGGTTCTCCTTCTGGAGTCTTTCCAACTCTGTCAAAGGCTTGCTGTTCTTTCTTGGTCTGCCCATACCTGGTGGTCTGCCACGCTTTTTTAGTTTACTTAATGCTTCTATGCCATCAGTGCGTGCAATCTTTAACCATGCGCTTATTCGTTGAGGGCATGCACCATACTTTAGTGAAGCTGCATGCAAAGTTATATGATTATCTTCTATATCTAGCACGATTCGTTTCTTTAATGCAAAATCAGCCATAACATTAGGCTGTTTTTGCAATCCTTCAATACCTTTTTCTTGAAAGCGAGACCATAAGACCTTCAATTGTTCCTCATTGACTCCATATTTCTTATGGATAAATGAAAACGACATTCCGTCTTCCAACATGTGCATGTAAGAAAGTACGTCACGTATAGAATGTTGTTTGCGTTTCTTGATGTTCATAATAAAACCCCGAAAGTTTTTTGTCTAACTTTCGGGGTTCATATCAGTTACTATCTTCCCTTCTTTTTCACTCTCAACTTACCAAGCGTCAGATCCATCACCTGCCTCACTGTCGTAATAGAATTCATCACTCAGCCCCTGTACCTCAACTCCAGCACTGGCCGCAAGTTTCGAAAGAGGACTGGCATTGAACCTGTAATCGGTCATTGCAAGAGTGACCACCGCTTAGGCAGGAACTATTGCAAGGGTCTTTTCGGAGACTCTATCAATGTCATGCTTGCAGCTGCCGCATTCAACCTCAAAAGAGCAACGAGGGCTCTTTTGTGCCTTTTCCAAGAACTATTATCTGGATGGATTAAGCCTTTCCTGCGACTCAAGAATTTCTACTTCTGGCAAGTTCCCTCATGTTATGCGGATATGCGCACGAGGGAATTGGCTTTTTGAGGGTCGACTAATTACCGTCACCAGAAAAGTAATAGTTGAATGTTTTTTAGAGTATCAAACTTGGGTTAATAAAAAAGAGGTATCACTGTTTGAATTGTGACACCTCTTCTTTTCAGTACTATCTCATCTTTATGTCCCAACAACCACGGTTAAGTAACGGCGAGTTCTTGGGCAATTCAATGCCTTGTGCCGAGAATTGTTTTATTATTGTGTCCGCACATCGAGAATTATTAAATAAGTTCACCGGTGTTATACCCATCATTGCTACATTGATTGTGAATGACTGTCCACGGTCTATATGCTGACCTCCTATATTGCTGGAGTGTCTTGCTGTAAGAACGAATTGTGCCATACCTTATCTGATGCCTCTTTTTAGAGCCTTGGAAGCCTTCTCAGGATCCCTCATTAACCAATCCATAGCAAGGAATGCTGCGACAGGACGCATCTTGAACTTGCTAATTAGGCTATTGTAGTTCCACCCCTCAATCTCTAACGTCGGGATAGTACCATTTTCAACCCAATCCTCGAACACATTCTTTATGCGCTCATCCATCCGCTCCACTTTGTCGGCGGTCTGTTCCAGCATATAATCTGGGTAATCTTGCGCACAGAGTATCATTATTATTCTGTCTCTATTCATAGGACTATCGGTTAAGCTGCGCTACAGTAGCCTTCACAATACATTCTCTCGGAGAAATCGTTGGCATCTGCTTCTACAGGTTGGTTTACGTATGCTTCAAAATCAAATTCTGGACTGATATAATGGTCGAAATTATACTCCCACGTTTTTATGGTCTCTGCATCAACTGAGACTTGTTCAGGATGGTTGATAGCAAAGTCTTGGTAGGCATGTCTGCTCTCGTGCATGATAGTTTCCATTACCATCTGCGGATCATCTTCCTTCAGGAGGTCTGCATTGAGGTCAATCTGTTTGGTTACAGGGTTGAATGCTCCAAGATTTTCAGGATCCATACCTTCGCGGAAATGAAGGTTATTTGTGTATCCTGTTATTTCGTTGAATTTGTCGTGGAACTCCTTTAAATATTGCGCACGTTCCTTTGGACTTGCTTCTTCATAGGGAGGGTGTCGATGCTCGTCTGCTTCAACGAACTCTTTTACCGCAGAGATTGTAGATTCCTCCATAACTTGCTCATCGCAAAATTCATATGTCATAAAGACAGGTTCGTCAGACATAGGTATTTGGTCTGTATTTACCTGTTCCTGTTCAAGTTCGTCTATAAACTCAAAGAAATCCATAATCTACTATTTTACTTTGTTTACTTTAATCCAGTGTTTATCTGTTGACAATGCTGTAGATACCAGACATTGACCCACTAAGAGCTTAGGAATGATTGGCTTCTGCTCCTTGGATATGCCCATGGATTCGGCAATGGCAGTACAGTCATCCTCGGCTACCAAGCGATGAGTAATTTTGGAGTTGGTATTCTTGATAGCATCTGGAATAAGGCGTGTTGGCACTTGATCTACCAAGAACATACCTTCTCCATACGCGCGAATTTCCGACAACATGTTACTGAACATCATAGCAGTTTTGTACTGAGGTAACTCTGGTTTATCGCACTTCTGCATAACACGGTGCGCCTCTTCTATTACAGTGAGGTGTCGGCAGTCGTTTGAATTGAAGTCGATATTGCCAATCTCTGCTTGTGCCGTTCTGTATTCGTATAGAAACTGGAGCACCAATGCCATGAAGAATGACTTATCTACATCATCGCCCACATAAGACATATTGATGACACATGGCTTATTGAACAGCTCTTCCCAATGTGTAGAATGCAAAACATCAAGCATATCTTTTTTCCAACCTCGACGGAGAGATGAGATACGAGTATTAAGACAAGCCTTCATATTGTCGCTAACACGCTTCTCATAACCGTGCGCATCCATAACAGCATCGACATGAGAAGCCATAGAGGTTAATGTCGGCGCGAGAGTCTTGCCAAACACAGGTTCTGCTCCCTTGCCTATCCAGTTGGTCGATTGGCTTTGATACAGAGAATAGATTAAATCTTCCATCAACACAGGCAGTATGTCGTACATAGGGAATGCTGACGCAAATGTAGATTTCAGTCGGTCTATGTGAGTAAGCACATTTGGATCTTGCTCAGCCGATAGCCACACTGGTTCAAATGGATTGAGGTGTAGCTCTGACAATGCGACGTTTTCTCTAGTCTTACGGTCACGGTAATTCTTGCAACCTGGGATGAATATATTGATAGGCGCATCTTGGTGAGTCTTGTTATATTCAATAGCCCAATCAACGTACTCCGTTTTCGCTGGCTCTATTACCAAGAACGGAATGTGTCGTTTGCTCCGACTTATGGAATTTAACACAGCCTGAACCGTATTGGTCTTGCCTGTTCCGTTTATACCTGAGAGAAGGGTGTGTTTTGCCAGAACGCTGATTGGAAGGTGATACGGCATATCTGTTGCAGAACCGCCATATAGCATACTACCGAACTCAATAACATCATCGTCGCTTGTCACTGTCTGGTTTAACGAGAACTCTGGTGCGCTATCAACCACACTAATGCCAGGAACGGAACGAAGAGGGAAGTTAATGAGATATGATAACTCTTTCGTGGTAAGAACGGTTTTCAATTCTTTGTAGTGATCGCCCAAAGGATGGTTGAAGAGCTTGCCATTTGCGCTGTTTACCATAAGGACAGGTGATGAAACATGTCCAAGCGTCAATTCACGCAGTGTCTTTTTGCCTTCGACGGTCTCATCCATAATATCCGTAATATCATGAATACGCACAGGTTCAAAAATACTTTCCTGTCCACTTAGGATCGAACGCAACTGTAAGCTACCGCCCATCAAGTCGCTTTCTTTCTCTGCCATCAGATACACACCTACTTTCCATAGACCTGTAGCCTTACCTGACTCTATACGCTTAGAGTGATAGAAAAGATGTTCGCTTACAGCTTCTACATGCTTATTTACAAGGTTACGGCTTATGCTCTGCGAACGGCTCTCGTTGGTTGTTGTTGTGTCTGACTCGCTATTACTCTCGGAGTCTGAGGTTCCCTGAGTTGTAGTCTTTTGTGGCATCAGACCAGAAATGAGATTGCCGACCGATGCACCAGCAACAATATTCAATGCCGCGCTACTGATAACACCAGCAGCATCAGCACATCCTTCAAGAACGGCTCCTGCAGCAGGAAATACTGAGGCAGCGATACCCAAACCAGTACCAGCAAGAGCAGCTTTTCCCAATGCAGAGAAGTCCTTCTTTGATACAGATTCACTGAAACTCTTGGTATGTGTTACAGAATGTGATGACGTATGAGACTGTGAACTACCCTCTGTAAGACCTTCTGTGACATTCATTGATTTTAGAGACTCTGCCTGTCCGTTCATTTCACGCAACTGATATAGCATTGACTCTGCATCATTGCTCTCAATCGGGTCTGCCACAACAAGGTAGGCATAATTCTTACTACCAGACATACCAGCTATTAGTTTGTCGATAGTTGCAGGATAAACAGTCTTGTAATTGCTATCCATTGAAGGTATGCCTGTGAACGCATAGACATTTTCGAGATTTTCTGATGCTACGCGCTTGCAGAAGTCTGATATTCTACTGTCATCACTCTTCAACAGTTCAGTTTGAAGTCCAGGCCAGATACCGCCAATGAAACGTTCGAGGTTGCGTACAAGTTTCTTCGGAGGAACGGCTTTGCCCGGAGAGCGAAGCCCAAGGTACAGATGGCTTTGTTTACCATCGCCAGTAATGAGGAATAACAACTGCATTTCCTTGGGTAAGAAGCACGAGTACAATATCTTCTGCATTGCCGTAAAACATGCTTCCGCAGATTTGTCCAAAGGCTTTCCTATCTGTTGTATCTCAATCCATGAAGCCGAACTTTCAAGGGTTGTTGGGATAGCTTCAAGTTCAAATGCCTCGTTATCACTTACAGATATATCCGTAAGGTACTTTCTCTCCATGCAGAAAGAAAGAGATTGAGACACAGCTGTTGCTGCCAACACCCGTATCTGAGGCTCCAATGATTGTAACTGTGTATTCATAACTATTAGTCAACCAATATACGAGCTGATTTCAAACTATCCTTATAAGCTTGCATAAACTCCTTTGAAACCTTATTGATTGAGTTCTTTATGCTCTTGTCACTAGTCAAGGCGTCTTTAATAGAAGCAGCAACAGAATCACAGATTGATTGCCATTCTTCGCTGATAGAGTTAAACACCTGTGCGCGCTGATCTGCATCCAATTCACGAGCCATAGCTTCGGCTTGCTTCTGTTCTTCTGTCTTTTCTTCGCTGAACAACCACTTTGCAAGTAGAGCACCACCGCCAATAAGCCATGCAAGCGGACCACCAAGGAGCATAGCAACAGCACCACCTATAGCAGCGCCGCCGATTGCTGCACCCCAGCCGTCACTATCTTCCTTTAACTTCTCTGAAATGCCATACAATACTGAGTCCATATTTATGTCAGAAAGGTTTACCTCTCCAAGTTTTACATTATTAGGCAGGTTAGTATCAACACCTTGTGAACTATATACAGCAATGATACTTTCAACCTTATTTCGAATCTCCTGTGTACTCTCCTTTATTGATTCCTCTACATAGGCTGTGGCGTTTGTTGAAAAGTCAGCAACACTTTCTTGAACGGTATTTGAAATTGCAGTTTGCAGTACATTTATACTGTAATCCTCCTCAGCATCTCTCCATGCTGTAATAACACCGCCTATATCATCTGTAACTTTATCCCAAAGGTCGTGTCCAAATTTCTCTACAAAAATATCAAAGGTCTGACTACCTTTCAGGAATGAGTTAATTTCCTCTTCCAAGCCAACATCCATACCATCGGTGCGTAAGTCCATACGTGCAACCTCTGCAACGCCTTGAGAAATGGTAAGAGAAGGGTCTTGGTCTCTATAAACCTGTGAAGGTTCTAATCCCCAACACTTGCATACCAACGGAATAATGAAGTCCATACGTGAAGCACCACCTGTGAGGAAAACACCGTAGATTTCCTGATTGGCTATATGGTTCTGTTTGTAGTCAATCATTGCATCTTCAATACTCTTTATGTAACCATTCTCACCAAGGAACTTATTAAGCTCACCTGGCATAAACGTCAGTTTGAAACGCTCATCTTCAAGATCTTCGTCATCAATGAAGTCATCGAAGTTAATAGTTTTCTTAACTTTCAAAGAAGGGTCAAAATACACCTGCTCCTTAACCTTTCTTGCTTCAAATACAAGATAGTCAATCAGTTTAGGATATTTAGCTTCAAACAGCTTGATAGCATCGCTTTCTTTCTGCTGTTGTGTATAGATGCTTTTCTCGATAAAAGATGCACCACAGTCATATCCATGATCGACTAGTCCAGACAGGGACTTGTTCATGTATGTAAAATCCAACGTACTAGAACCCATATCGAACACAATAGAACCTTTGTCAATGTTGCGTCCAAGTCCAGATGTAACGTCATGCTGTGCACGAACGAATGCAGCGCGAGACTCTTTTGTGACACCTGCAATAGGCAATTCTGCAATGCGTGCCATTTCTACGTACAAGTCCTGAGTCGGTTTGTCCCAACCTGATGGAGTTGCGATATAAACGAGGTGGTTTTTATCTGTAAGAATAGCTTTGTTGTTCTCGCGTATTCTTTTGTAAACCTCGTGCATGAAGCGGATCATTATCTTCTCAGCATCACCATTGACATCCTTAGGTGCTTGCTTGAAACACACTCTTACTGTAGCTTGCTTTAGCACCTCAGGGTTGAATGCTGCATCACCGATATAAGCATTGCCATTGTCGAGGATTGTAATAGCAGACGGCATCACCTTTTTATTACCCCCCATGTCAAGGTCTTTGGCTGGATCCAACTGTTCTACAGCAGTTTCCCATTGCATCGGACAGATGGCAGCAGAAGTTTCGCCGTGGCCTAAATCTATACCGATAATATATTCAATTTGCTTTTTCTGTTCTTCTTTCATAATTCTAAGCTTGGTTATTTTGTTTGTTTGAAGCGCATCGATAATACTCCATAACTGAATATTCTTATTAATCATCGCCTTTATTTGTTTTATGCAGGAATGAAAACCTTTCCTGGAATTATAACAGTGCCATTCTTAACAACGGCAGGGAATACTTCTTTTAATTCGGTTGCATTTGGTGAAGCGACCTTATCGAACCATGAAGCTGTTTCATCAGAATAGTTCTCCAATGTAATGTCGTAATTATCAAGTGACTCTGACAAATCTTCTATTCTCTCCTGAACCTTCTTAATGTATTTTTCCTCACTTACATCATGGTTACGCTCATAACCGACAAGGCTCTGTATGCATTCGAGGAGAGGACGATACTCCTTGTCCAAAGTAGGCTTTTCTTGTGACTCGTATTTCTGAACTACACGATTTACCTGAGCGCGGAATGTACTGATAAGGTTGTCAACGTTCTCACACACATCATGTACAATACCAATAAAATAATCTACATCAATAGGTGTGTTAGGATTCTCCTCTACAACTGTCCTTGGGGCAACCTGAGGCTGTGGTTTAGGTTGCGCTTGCATCTTGTTAAAAATATATACGGACAAGGCTACACCAGCAATTGCACCAAATACGGCTCCCCATCCTCCAAGAAGAAGTTTACCAGCAATTGCACCACCAGCAGCACCAACCAAAGTATATGACGAGTCAGCCTTGAAGCCCTGTGATGACTGCGTAGTCTCTTGCGATGTAGTAGAAGGATGCAGTTTCTTTGGAGCAGGTGTATTACCAACATCTTTTGTCAGTACTGAACTTATCTTCTGCTGTGCATTTAATAACGAAATGGCTGCTTCGAGAATGAAATCTTCTGATTGCGTTAGGTTTTGACGGAACTCTCCTTCTGAATCAAAGACTTTCTCCAGATATGAAGAAACAGCTTCTTGTGCCTTCCTAAGATCCTTTGGTAAAACAATACCTGTTAGATTCTGTCGCAGTTCTGCTTTGTTTGACTCAAACAGTTCGCATAAAGTTTTTTTACTGCTCATAATGTATGTAGTTATAGTTTATTGTTTCATTTTTGATGCCTATAACTCCACTAAATTCGGCAGACTATTTGATAAATACAAGAAAAGGATGGAGCTTCATATCTGCCCATCCTCTGCTCAGGTGTCTGGAAAAACCTTTGAAACGAATGAAACGAATACGACAACCCCATCCTTGTGCTGATATTCAAAGGCACAGTTGGGGCTGTACCGAAAGATAATCAAACACCAAGGAAGGGCATATCATACCTCATCCATCGTTTCGGGTTGCTTGTAGTTTTCCAGACTTCGAGCATGAAACGGATAAAGCGAAATATGCCTATCTTGACCGACTGGCTATTCTCCATTTTGACATGGAGCCTCCAATTGGCGTTGCAAAGGTACTAATAATAAATGAAAACAGCATAGTGTTTTGAAGATTTGACATAATATTTAACCTAAAATTCTTGGTTATTTCAGATTTTTGTATATAACGACTTGGGTAAAAAGAAAAAGGACGGCACAATAAGCCATCCTTCATTCTTTTAATCAAGATCAGATACCCTGAGCGATGTAAATGCCATAAAACACCAAGCGTCTCGTGCTCTAGTTAAACGTCCACTATCGTCATTCTCAAATTTAAAATGAGCGAAATGCAATAATTCTTCATATTTCAAATATGTGACAGTCTTTTTGAGGACTTTAAGATTGGAAGAGAAATTTAAGACAGAAGATGGAACATCGTATCCTTCTTGTTGGTTTATCCACTTCAAAAAAGCTTTCAACATGATCAATTGTTTGTTTATTGTCCTATTTTTATATTCATGTTCAACGTACCAATCACGAAGTTTTAGCATATGCTCAATAGTTATGCTATCAGGTTTAATTCCTGGGTTTGCAGCCATAATATGCTGATACGCTTGCTCGTATTTCTCTTTACATTTGTAATCCCAATTTTTCTCTTTCCCACATCGATCTAAGAAATGCTCCAGCATCTGTTCCATTGTTTCCTTTTGTGGCATCGTATCTGCGACTACAATTTCTTTTTCATTACGATTCAGGTCTTTATTTACAAATTCCTTTAATTGATTGGATGTTGGAACCGAATTATGGTAAGCAAAGTACTGAAAACAAGCAGCAATTGATTCTTTAAATTCAGAAAGACACCTATTAATTTCTGTGGCAGTAGCACATCTTCCCACTATTTGATGTGTGGTACCTTTCTTTGCTTTTTGTTGGTCTATATCCCATTTCTCTTGTTGAGCATAAAATCCAGTAGTGAATCCTACTTCATTTCGTTTATTATTCCACCTAACGCGTACAACTACTCTGTTGTCACGTTTGTCAACTAAATTTCTAATGTTGTACTTAATCTCTATCATATCTCTTTATTTTATAGGTTATTATGTGATTGCTTATCACTGCGCACACACCTATTCTTAGACAAAGGTACAAGATTAATGGCGATTCTAAATCTGCTCCCCCCTTTGTTGAGAATACAAAAGAAAATATGACAATAAAAGATAGTTACGAAAGTTTGAATATTCTGATAGACAGTCAGTTGTAATCTGTGATAATCATGGACAGTCTTTTTAAACTTTCCTCTCTCTCCGCAAAGGTCTTGCAAGCATAACGCTTGTGAGACTTTTTTTGAATGCCATCTTTTCCCGAAGTATTAATCATTGCATCCCGAAGCATCTTGTTTTGTGCAGGGAGACGTTATGTGCTTTTGCTTGAGAGGTGGCAGTAAACCATATTGAACTTGGGTGCTATTCGCTTGAAAGTTCTGTTTCTTCTGTGCTGATGGTAAAATAAATGCGAATATCTTTGCAGAGTTCTTGGTTTCTTCGTAACTTAGCACATGAAAAATAGACTTTTATATCCTATGAAAAGGTATTTTCTCTTTGTTGTTGTATTTGTAATTGCTGTCATAACAGTAGCGCAGGTGAAGGGTGATGTTTGGGCGCCCCTCCAAGATAATGCCGACATGGCCCGCCGAATGGGATACCAGCCATATAGGGTGGATTCTGCCAATACCAACACCCTGGGTTTGGAACTGGAGGCTTTGGCTTTTTTTAAGGACAATGAATTTGACGGCAGTGTTCAGTGCGGTTATTCTCTGCCTGGCGTGAGGCTTCAGCCACGTCTTACCTATACGCCCATAGATGAGATAAAATTGGAACTGGGCTTGCATGCCACTATATATTCTGGTGCCAACAAGTATCCGTGCTACGTCTTTCACGACATTGCCACGTGGAAGGGTGATCAGTATCAGTCGGGTGCTCATCTGTTGCCGTTTTTCCGTGCTACGGCACGTTTCCGCCATATCACACTTGCTGTAGGCAACATCTACGGTGGCGCCACGCATGGTTTCATAGAACCTATGTATAACCCCGAACTTGTCCTTACCGACGATCCGGAGATGGGTTTCCAGATGATAGTGGACACCAAGCGCTGGCACTCGGACCTGTGGTTGAACTGGCAGAGTTATATTTTCAAGGAATCCACACATCAGGAGGCATTCAGCGTCGGATGGACGCAGACCGTCAACGTGTGGAGACACGCACGCCAGAATACCGTGCATAGCCTTTCTATACCCATACAACTGGTACTTCAGCATAGGGGAGGGGAGCAGGACAATACGCATCTTGGTGTGCAGACCGTAGCCAATGGGGCGTTGGGTGTGTCATACGAATACATGGCACCTGGTAATCGTGTGGTTACCGGCATCCAGGCCGAGGCCATGGGCCTGTACTGCATACAGCAGAGCGGCAATCTGTGGCCGTTCAAGAACGGACCGGCTCTGTGGTTGAAGACCAGCGTTGACTTCATCCGCGACCTGCGTGTCACGGCAGGTTTCTTTGCAGCAAAGGATTTCTGCTCGCTATATGGTACCCAGTATTTTGGCACGCTAAGTACAAAGTTTCCCCAAGGGCGTTTCTCTTCCATGACCACAGGAATGATAGGCGTGGAGTACTCCCGAACTTTTGCCAGTGCATACACGGTGGGGGCGCATCTCAAGGCCTATCTCTGCAATACGGGTACATTGTCCCTGCCTGCCGATGAGAGTCATCCCGAACCCTACACCATACCTGGCGAATTCCGCACGCCGTTTAGTTTCGGCGTGTATTTCCGCTGTTCGCCCAGTTTTGTATTGAAGCGTTTCGGCAAATCTGCAGACAAACGATGACATACCTTATATATAATATATAGGACAGTAAAGTGTAACACATAAAATCAATCGCCATGCTAAACATTGAAAAATTCATGACCTCTTTGGAGGCCAGGCATCCGGGAGAGAGAGAGTATCTTCAGGCAGTACGCGAAGTGCTGGTAAGTATTGAAGATGTGTATAACAAGCATCCCGAGTGGGAGCGCACCGCTTTGCTTGAGCGCCTTGTAGAGCCTGAACGTATCATCACCTTCCGTGTACCATGGGTGGATGATAGTGGAAAGGTGCAGGTCAATCTGGGTTATCGTGTGCAGTACAACAGTGCCATAGGTCCCTACAAGGGCGGACTTCGCTTCCATGCCAGTGTAAACCTCAGTATTTTGAAATTTCTTGGTTTTGAGCAAACTTTCAAGAATGCTCTCACCACTTTGCCCATGGGCGGTGGCAAGGGTGGCAGCGACTTCTCTCCGCGCGGCAAGAGCGATGGAGAGATAATGCGCTTCTGCCAGTCATTCATGAGCGAACTGTTCCGTCATATAGGTCCCGAGATAGACATTCCTGCCGGCGACATCGGTGTGGGTGCAAGGGAAATCGGTTATCTCTTCGGTCAGTACAAGCGTCTGACACGTGATTTCAGTGGTGTCCTCACAGGTAAGGGACTGGACTTTGGCGGTTCCCTGGTGCGCCCCGAAGCAACAGGTTTCGGAGGACTGTATTTCGTTCGCGAAATGCTTCAGCGTGCAGGTCATGACATTTGCGGCAAGACGGTGGCGATAAGTGGTTTCGGCAATGTGGCATGGGGCGCCGCTACCAAGGCAACACAGATGGGTGCCAAGGTGGTTACAATCAGTGGTCCCGACGGCTATGTCTACGATCCCGACGGCATCAGTGGCGAGAAGATAGATTATATGCTCGAACTCCGTGCCAGTGGCAACGATATAGTTCAACCATATGCCGAGCAATTCCCCTCTGCTACATTCTTCCCCGGTCGTCGTCCGTGGGAGCAGAAGGTGGACATAGCCCTGCCTTGTGCCACACAGAACGAACTCAATGGCGAGGATGCAAAGCAGCTTACCGACAATGGTGTGCTTTGTGTAGGAGAAATATCCAACATGGGATGTACCCCAGAGGCCATCGATCATTTCTTGGAGCAACGTACCCTTTATGCTCCCGGCAAGGCCGTGAATGCCGGTGGTGTTGCCACCAGTTGTCTGGAAATGAGTCAGAATGCGGCGCATATAGTTTGGAGTGCCGAGGATGTAGACAAGCGTCTGCATGAAATCATGCACAGCATCCACACCCAGTGCGTCCGTTATGGCGAGCGCGAGGACGGCAGCGTCAACTATGTCCGTGGTGCCAATGTTGCCGGCTTCATGAAGGTGGCACGTGCCATGATGGCACAGGGAGTGGTATAGGGTCTTCGGTTCCGGTTTCTTTGGAAGGACTGATGAAATCAGGCACCTTGGATTAACACAACGTCCGAGGTGCCTGTTCTATATCCTTTCTTCTGGCTGCAGACTTTTTGCTCTGTAGCAATATTTTTATGTAAAACTCTTGGAATATTTAAGGAAATGTCATACCTTTGCAACGCAAAACAAAAGAAATGGCGATTTCGTCTAGGGGTTAGGACACATGCCTCTCACGCATGGAACACGGGTTCGATTCCCGTAGTCGCTACAAAATTAAAGAGATACGTTCCACATAGGAAAGTATCTCTTTTGTTTTGTTTATGCTGCCCCTACAATGCTTGCAGGAGGAAATCGCCATGTCTGGCAACTTCCTCCTGCTCGTTTTATTGTAGGGGAATTCTGTATCAGAGTCCCAAAGACTTCTTTATCTCCTCAACCTTGGCCATAGCCTTCTCTACCAGTTCGTTATACTGGCATGCACAGTTCATGGTGTCCTTGATTTCGCAATAGAACTTAATCTTGGGCTCTGTGCCTGAAGGACGTACGCTCACCTTGGTGCCATCCTCGCAGAAGAACTGCAGAACGTTGCTTGTTGCGGGGAAGTCCAGCTTGCTCTCTTTGCCCTGGCCGTCCTTGGCAACCAATGTCTGGTAGTCCTTGGTCAGCACTACTGGGCTGCCTGCAATGGTCTTGGGAGCCTTCTCGCCACGGAAATCAACCATCATCTGCTTGATTTCATCGGCACCGGACTTGCCAGGCTTGGTAACGTTGATGGTGTACTCGAAACTGAAGCCGTACTCCTTGTAGATGTCCATGAGCAGGTCGTAGAGGGTCTTGCCCTGGTCCTTGGCCCATGCTGCAATCTCGCAGATAAGGCAGATGCTGGCTGGAGCGTCCTTGTCGCGAACCTTGTCGTAGGGCAGGAAGCCGAAGCTCTCCTCACCGCCGCCGATGTACTTCTGCTTGCCTTCGGAGATGGCTATCTCGCGTGCAATCCACTTGAAGCCGGTATAGCAGTCGCGCAGTTCCACGTTGTTCTTCTTTGCCATTTCAGCGATAACCTCGGTGGTAACGATGGTCTTCACCAGGAAGTCGCTGGGGTTGAGCTGGCCCAGTGCAATCTTGTTCTTGATGATGTAGTAGACGAACATCATGGCAGTCTGGTTGCCGTTGATTATCTGCCATTCGCCTTCAGGGTTGCGGCATACGATGGCCAGACGGTCGGCGTCGGGGTCGGTAGCAACAACGAGGTCGGCATTCAGCTTGGTGCCCAGTTTCATGCCCAGGGTCATTGCCTCGGCATTCTCGGGGTTGGGGCTGACAACGGTGGGGAAGTCGCCGTCCACAATCATCTGCTCGGGTACCACGTTGATGTTCTGGAAGCCCCATGAGCGCAGGCACAGGGGTACGATTACGCGGCCTGTTCCGTGCATGGCGCTGTAAACGATGTTCAGGTCCTTCTGGCGCAGGATAACGTCCTGGTCTACCATGGCTTCCTTCACGGCGGTCATGTAGTCATAGTCCATTTCGCCGCCGATAACCTGGATGAGGTCCCAGTTGGGCTCGAACTTCACATCATCTATCTGAACCTTGTTCACCTCGTCGATGATGCCCTTGTCGTGTGGGGCCAGAACCTGTGCACCGTCTGCCCAGTAGGCCTTGTAGCCGTTGTACTCCTTGGGGTTGTGTGATGCGGTTACGTTAACACCGGCAACAGCCCCCAGCTGGCGGATGGCAAAACTGATTTCGGGTGTGGGGCGGAGACTCTCAAAGAGGTATGCCTTGATGCCGTTGGCGCTGAAGATGGCTGCTACGCTCTCGGCAAACATGCGTCCGTTGTTGCGGCAGTCGTGGCCTACTACCACGCTCTGGCCACCCTGGGGGAAGGCCTTGTTGATGTAGTTGGCAAAGCCCTGTGTGGCCATGCCCACGATGTACTTGTTCATGCGGTTTGTGCCCACACCCATGATGCCGCGCAGACCGCCAGTGCCGAATTCCAGGCTCTGGTAGAAGGCGTCAATCAGAGGGGTCTTGTCCTCATTGTCCAGAAGAGCCTTTACCTCTGCCTTTGTCTGGGCATCGTACTTGTCGCTGTCCAGCCACTTCTGTGCTTCGGCCTGACAACGCATAATCAATTCCTGATCCATGATAATTTTATATTTTAAATGTTGTTATATAATACATGTTTACTGCACACAAAGATAGTAAATAATTGGACTGTGTACAAACTCTTCCTCCTTTTTTTGTACTAAGGCCATGAAAATGACGCAAGAGAGAGGCTGTATATTGGTACAAGTATGTCTGCAGAGGTGTTGTATGTACTTGTTTTCAATATTTTGTCGTATCTTTGTCATCATAAATATTGTAGAAACACTATGCAACAAGTACTGATTAGCGCAGCCGGGCTTTGCGGAGCCACCATGTTGGGTTCCGTTCTAGGCTTCTTCATAAAGGAACTGCCACACAAGTGGAATGATACCGTTCTGGGCTATTGTGCCGGCATTATGCTGGCGGCATCCACGATAGGGCTGATAGTGCCTGCCTTCGAGGCTACGGGCGAGGGTATGCCTTGGTGGGGAATAGTGATAGGTGTGATGGCTGGGGCTTTTTTCCTGAATGTCATAGACCTTGTTACTCCGCACATGCACACCATCACAGGTCTGGACACTGAGGAGCACCGCAACAATGCATCGCTGAACCGCATCATGCTCTTCGTCATGGCCATTGCCATACACAAGTTTCCCGAGGGCATTGCCGCCGGCGTCAGCATGAACGGCGACGAGGTCACATCGTGGGCAGTAACCCTTGGCATAGCCTTCCACAACATCCCCGAGGGAATGGTAATCATTGCCCCCCTGCTGTTGGCTGGCGTCTCGCACGCGCGTACCTTTATTATATCCTTGTCTATAGGTCTGCTCGAGGTTGTGGGAGTTCTTGTAGGCTATGGCCTTGGTGCCATGTCCTCCACCTTGCTTCCCGTCATGCTGGGCTTTGCTGGTGGAGCCATGCTCTACGTCACCTCCGACGAGATGATACCCGAAACCCATGCCCACGGCTATCAGAAGCAAGCCACCTATGCCTTGCTTCTCGGCTTCATGTCAATGCTCTTGCTGGAGGAATTGTAGGAAGGTCAGTTCTTTTCTTAAACCCAAATCCGGATTAGAGTTTTAGGTCTGCCACTACCGTTACTACCGAGCGTGCTGGTATGGAGAGGGTGTTCAGGCTGTGCTCTCCTGTGTACTCCAGGTTCTTGTCTATGGAGGTTACATACACCTTGCCCTTTCGGCATTCGTCCAGTTGCAGTTCCAGGGGAGCATCCTGTTCCGTATAGTTGATTATGACGCTCACCACCTCCTTGCCGTCGGTAAACGAGGACACCATCAGCGATGTTGCTGCTTCCACATCGGAAACCTTCTGTCCCACGGGTTTCACGTCTATGCGCTTCATTTCCGGGCGGACGAAGAAACTGTAGTTTGCCGTTGTCCAGAACATCTTTGTGGGGGAGATGATGCCGTCGTACTTCACCGTCTCCTGCTTCGAGTCCTTCATGGGCAAGAGCTGTATGGGTACGTCCTCGCCCAGTGATACTGCCGTCCACCATTGCCATGCCGAGGCATTGGCAAGTACCAGGTCGTTGTGTATTATGCGTGCCGTGTAAAGTCCCAGGTTTATGCTCTTTGTGGGAGACGAAGGCATGGTTATCTCCTCGTTCTTCTCCAGAATGCAGTATTCCGAAGCCCAGAACTTGGTATCGTGCCCGTTCTTAGAGATAGCCTCGTGCACTCTGTTGCGCATGTCCACCAGCAGTTCTGCAGGGTATGCCGTCCAATAGTCGTGTGCCGCCACACAGTTGTACAGGTTCTTCATGCCCAGCACACTGTATTTGCCATTCTCGTAGAACATGGAATGTATGATGTCGTCCGGCACCCGTTCGTTCTTGTCTATCTCGAAGAGGTACTTCATTTCACCTATCTCGGGGATGATGATCCTGGCGTTCAGTTTCTCATCCTCTATGGCCTTGTCCAGTTCCTTCACCATGCGGAAGATGTCGGCCTTTGTGGCGAACGTACCCTCCTGGAACGAGTTTGAATGCCACTCGCCGTTGGGTTCGTTCAGAGGGCTGATGTAGTTCACCCCATATCCCTTCTTGCGGAAATGCTTGGCACAGGTTACCAGGAAGCGGGCAAAGTCGTCAAACTTGTCCTCTCTCAGGTTCACGCACTTGCTGTCCGCCGCCACCGTGGCACCGCTCCTTGTCATGAAGTATGGGGCAGAGTTCGTGAAGAACAGGAAGTTGTTCATCCCCCTCCGCCTGGCAGCCTCCATGAACCATCGTTGTCCTGCCTGTTTTGTGAAGTCCCATGTGCCGTTGGCAGAAAGGAAACATTCCGTCCTGTTCCAACTATTGTCCACACCCTTTGTCTCGCGGTTCTCATAACTGCCCGCACCTATGTTCACACGCCAGTTGGTGAGAGCCATGCCCACGGGGTTGCCCTTCTCGTCGAACTCATGCTTGAACAGCAGGTCCGCTATCCGCTCCTTCTTCTCCTCTGGCCAGTATTTGCCTATGAAGTCGCATCTCCATGCATCCGAAGCGCTGAAGTTGTCTATCACCTGGTAGGTCACGTCCTTGTCTATGACATAAACCCTTTTCTCCTCTGTACCGGCCGTTGCGCTCATTGTCCACAACAGCATTGAAACCATGGCACATCCTATTTTACTTATCATAATCTGGCGTTTTATTAACGTTTTGCTTTCCCCTTTAATCCCGCTTTGCGGTCTTGACTTTGCTCACGCTCGGCAGAATCAAGGTAGACTTGCCTCTGCTCTCACTTATTCGCAAAGTTCCCCCAATCGCATCAAGCATACTCCTGCGGATTGATTACCGAGTGTATGTTGTCGATGTACTTGCCCAGGGGTATCATGTAGGGCTGGAAGACTATCAGACGCTCGTCAAAGGGAGCGCTGTTCACCACTATGTCCTTGGTTATGTCTCCGTTGGCACACACGTAGGTGATGATGCTCTTCAGGAAATCCTCCTGCTCGCTGTTCAGCGTATTGTCCGACAGGTACTGGCTGAAGCACACCAGCGCCTCCTTCATGTCCACGCCCACCATGGTGCGAATGAAGGCAGCCACATTGTCGCCATAGGGCTTGCCCAGGGTGAACTTGTTGTAATCCTCCCTGTTGCCAAGTTCCACCCACAGGATACGCTCCAGTTCGTCTATGTCGTGGGTGGTGAGTTGTTGCAGGTTCTGTATTTTCCTGAGCACGGGCAAGTCCCTGTTTTGTGCCAGGAAGTCCAGCACACGCTGCTTGTATGTGATGCGCGGAGACACTCCAGTTGTCTCGCCCTCGTCGGTAATCACATCCTTTATGTCCACCACAAACCAGCGTCCCTTGCCCTCGCGCAGGAACTGCATCAGTTCGCGCAGCTCCTTACGCACCTTCTCCAGCCAGTTCAGCGAGGCATTCTCCCATGCCGTGGCCGAGAGCACCTCCTTCAGCGTGCCCATCCTGCTTTGCACCTGGGGCAGGGTAGCCTTGGTCTCCACCAGCGTGCCGGCCAGTGTGCGCACCTTCTCTATCTTGCTGCTTGCATTGTACTCCTCGTCCACGAGTCCCAGTTGTATGCAGAGCATTATGGCATCAAACATCTTTGCCGTCACCTCGGCGGTGTTCTTGGGCAGCAGGGGGGCGATGTCCGTCTTCAGTGTCTGCACATCCACCGGCGAGAGCGAAAGCCATGCCTCGTCCGTCTTGAAGCGGCTCACCTGCTCCCATCGTGTGCGCACCGAAATGTGCGTGTCCGACAATGTCGCCACCTGCTCCTTCAGCATGGACTTCAGTTCGTCGTGCAGTCCACGGGCAAACTCGTCCTCCTGATACTGCTGGTGTTGCAGGTGGAAGGCAATCTCGGCACGCAGGCCAAAGAGACGTTCCGTTAGCGACATCGTCGTGGCGGCACTTTCCCCGTTGTTCTTGTCGTCGAAGAACTCCAGGTTCCTGCACCAGTCAAAGATGTAGAAACCCTCCTTGTCCTTTCCCTCGCCGAAGAGGTCGGGCGACAGGCGTGTGCCACGCCCCTTCATCTGCTCATACTTTATGCGGCTCTTCACCGTCTTGAAGAACACCAGGTTCACTATGTCCGGCACATCAATGCCCGTATCCAGCATATCCACCGACACGGCTATCTGCGGGTCGGCATCCCTCACCTCAAAGCGGTTTATCAGGTCCTGGGCATAGGTCACGTAGTTGTCTATCAGCACACAGAAGTCGGGACCGTATTCGGGATACAGTTTGTAGAAGCGCTCCACTATCATTTCCGCATGTCTGTGGTTGTAGGCAAAGATTATCGTCTTGCCTATGCGTTCGCCATACTGCACCTTGATGCCGTTCTGCATCAGGTCCTGTAGCACGGCATCCACGGTGTCCTTGTTGTATATGTAGTTGAATATCTCGTTGCTGTTTATGTCGCGCACATATCGCGGCTGGCCGTATTCAGCGCCCTCTTCCGCCACCATGCCCAGGGCAGGCTCCTCCAGAGCCTTCACCGCCTGTTCGTATTGCCATACTTCCTCCAGTTGCTCCCTTTCCTTGGCGGAAAGGCTGTTGTACTTTATTCCCTCCTTCAGTATCAGCGAGCCGCGCTTCAATCCCGTGTAGTTCACCAGGTAGCCCTCCTGCACGGCATCATCCAGTTCGTAGGCATAGTTGGGCACGCCGTGCTCCATCTCGAAGACATCGTAGGTGCTCCTGTCCACCTGGTGGCGCGGTGTGGCGGTAAGGCCCACGAGCATGGCATCGAAGTAGTGGAATATTGCCCCGTACTTGCCAAAGATGGAGCGGTGCGCCTCGTCCACGATAATCAGGTCAAAGCGTCCCACGGAGAAGGTCTTCTCGTCCGTGTCTATGCAGTTTATCATCGTCTGGTAGGTGGAGAACATGATGCGTGCCTGCATGTCGCGCTCCCCGGCCGAGGCATTGTCGCTCAGCACGCAGGTGGTGGTGTGGGGCAGGAGTTTCACAAAGTTCTTGTGCGCCTGGTTCACCAGGCTTGTGCGGTCGGCCAGGAACAGCACGTTCTTCACCCAGCCGTTGCGCATGAGCACGTCCACCAGCGATATGGACACACGAGTCTTTCCCGTGCCCGTGGCCATCACCAGCAGGGCCCTGCGGTGCATGCCGTTCAGGTGCTCGCACACCGCCTTGATGGCCATCTTCTGATAGTCGCGGTCGGTGATGTGCGGCTTCACGCTGAAGTCCGTTATGTCCTTGCGCTTGCGTTGCTGGATAATCCATTCCAGGTCGGCGGCGGTGTGGAAGGCATAAAGGCGTCGGGGAGGATAGCCCAGGCCGTCTATCATGTAGGTCTCAAATCCGTTGGTGTAGTATACGACAGGACGCACGCCATACTGGCGTTCCAGACAATCGGCATAGAGTTCTGCCTGGTGCTTGCCCTTGGTGGGAGAAGCGGATGTGCGCTTTGCCTCCACCACGGCCAGTGGCTTGCCGTCGCCTCCGAAGAGCACATAGTCGGCATACCCCGTGTCGTGAGCATTGGGCATGCCCCTGAGTTCCACTTCTATGCAAGCCTTCAGCGGTTCCACGGCACCTTCCGTGGACAATACCTGCCACCCTGCCTCGCGAAGCATCAGGTCTATGTACATCCTGCGTGTCTCTGCCTCGGAAATGTCGCATGCTACCTGTGCCACGGGTGTGGTGTCGTTCACGGCATGGGTGTCCGAGGATTGCACCAGTGCATCCGTAGAGGGTTGCACGCTCGGGGATGTAGTTATGAACGTGCGTTCAACGGAATTGGGCACCAGGGTCTTGTCGAACGGGCATACCTCTCTGACCACACGCAACTTCTGGAGTATGGCGCCCACCACATTGTAGAGGTTCAGCAGGCAGAAGAACGATTCGCGCTTGCCGGTGTTGCCGGCATGTGCGGCAATGTTGCCCACCTTGCGCACATAGTGCACCGCCATCATGGTGCGGTCGTCGCCAATGAACTCCCTGAAGGGCATGCCGTCCACCAGTTCGAAGAGCGAGGTGCGTTCGCTCACCTCTATGTTCTTCATCCTGTACAGAGCCCTAACCAGGAATTCCAATGCCCTTCGTGCGCTGATGGCACTGATGTCGGGATTGCTGACTTGGTTCTCCTCGCATGCCGAGCAAAGGCGGTGCAGGTCGGTCAGGCCAAGGTCCTGAAGGTAGTCAAAGTTTCGCATAGACAATTACTCATTACTAACTACTCATTACTAATTAACCAAAGTAGTGTTGCATCCTTGCATTGAACAGGGTTTCGGTTTCGCTTATAGATTGCTTTATCAGTTCCTTCTGCTTCTCTATGGCCTCTATCTTGGTGGCAAATTGGTGCTGGAGGGGGAGGGGAGGGAGGATGATTTCATAGTTTCGAATGATCTTTAAACCAACATTCTTTATAGTGCTTTTTGAAGAATTATCTTCAAGAAACATCTTAAATTGGAGACTATTCATTAAGTATTCTACATACTTTGTTGTCAAAAACTTGTCATTTATATTACAATAACATGCGCTCTTTCCTAATATAATGTTTTCATTTCTGTATATTGCAGTTCGCCCCAATGTTCCATTAATAGACAGAAGAATTGTATTAGTATTCATGTCAATTCTGTATCTCTGTGCCTCTAATTCATTTACAAATAGTGTTCTATCTGTAATTAATATCTTGCCATCGATAAGATTATTGCCATTTATAAATGCAATTTCTCCATTTTCGTCATATGTAGGAGTTCCATGTAAACCATCTCCAATTTTATCACACACCTCTCCCAACTTCTTCACCTCCCATCCCTTTTCATTAGTTATGGGGTCTCCAAACATATCATAGAATATAGATTGTGCCAGTGCATCGAGTTCTTTCAGTTGCTCGCGCTTCTTTTCTATAATACCACTCAGCAAATCTAATTCGGATACAATCTGCTCTTGAACGGGGAGAGGAGGGACGGGGATGGGGATGTTTAATAACTTTTTAGATGAAAGATGCTTTACGGTAACAAATGGAGTTTCATCCTCAATTTTTTTCAATGCATTAGGCATAAACCATAAAACAAAGCGTTCCAAAAGTTCAGGACTTGCAACAGAGAGTTTGCATACTCGTTGATTGAGTAGGGAGTCTTTGCCCTGCCATTCAGCGATGTTAAACTCACCATCCATTCCTATTAGATAGTCTCCTTTATTTATGATATATTCTTGTGAGTATTCTCCTTTGTAAAAGGTTTCAGTATATCCTCGTTTTATATCTCTAATACGAATTATAGGAGCACAGGTATTGTCATCTGTGAACAGATTAGAGTCGAAGGCATATCCATTAAGCACTTCGCATACTTCTCCCAGTTTCTTTATCTCCCAACCTTGCTTCATATTGTCCTCTTTCATTATTCAAGTAGACTTAATAAATCTGTCCTTTATTCCTTGATTTTATGTCCTCGTATTGTCTGAGCCTTTTCCTCGTATTGTCAAGCCTCTGTCCTCGTATTGTCAAGCCTCTGTCCTCGTATTGTCAAGCCCATCGCCTCACGACGCATTGCCTCTCGCCTCACGATGCGATGCCCATCGCTTCACGATGCGTTGCCTCTCGCCTCACGATGCGTTGCCTCTCGCCTCACGACGCATAAACCAGTTGATTGTAATACATGTTGTTATATAGTGTAATGTACTCCTTTGTTGCTTTTACTTGTTTATCCTCCAAGAACCTGTCTTGCGGCTGCCTTGAAGGTTACATCCTGGTCAATTACTCTTTACCAATTACTCACTAATCAAGAATTACGTTGGTTAATCAAGTTCACCACCACCTTCACCATCACGTCCTTTTCCTCGGTGCGGCTCTCTGCTATCATCAGTGTGAGAGCCACGAGGGTGTTGTCGGCAATGCGCTTGGTGCCGTCGGGGCGGTAGAGGATGCCGTTATTGTTGAGGAACCACAGGAACAGGGTGGCGGCAATGCGCTTGTTCCCATCGCTGAACGAGTGGTTCTTGGTGACGAGGTAGAGGAGCATGGCGGCCTTCTCCTCCACCGAGGGATACAGTTCCTCGCCTCCGAAGGTCTGGTATATCTGACCGATACTGCTCTTGAAGGAGTCGTCCTTCTCGTTGCCAAACCACCGGCTGCCGCCAAACTTGGCGTGCAGGCGGCGTATCTCGTCCATGGCATTGTCGTAGGTGGCATGGAAGGGCGAAGCGGGAGTGGTGGTGCGCTCAATGGCGAGGCACTCGTAGTCGTAGTTGTCCAGCGTGTCAAGGGCATAGGTGTAGTCGACCACCACATCAAAGAGAACCTGTCCGTCGGCCGTCTGGGTGATATCCTGGTTCTGCAGGGTGCGCCCCACCACCTGCACCAACTGGCGCAACTCGCCCAACTGGTCGCGACGCAAGCGGTCGTTCACGGCATACCCTTTGGTGAGGTATTCCTTGAGGATGCGGTTTGCCCATTGGCGGAACTTTACGCCGCGCTGGCTCTTTACTCGATAGCCTACGGAGATGATGACATCGAGGTTGTAGATTGCCGTTGGCTTATACTTGGAAAGAGTATTATGCAAAATTTGCATATTACTATCCTTCTCTAATTCTCCTTCTTTAAAAACATTAGCAATATGGCGTGCAATCACTGATTGGTCTTTATCAAAAAGGCATGCCATCTGTGCCTGTGTGAGCCACACGGTGTCGTTCTCCATGCGGACATCGACTTGCGTCTGCCCGTCTTCGGTCTGATATATAAGTATCTCGTTATTCATTTCCTTAATTCCTCATTCTTCACTACATCAAGTTTCGCAAGTTGTTACTTGTTTATCATCCAAGAGCCTGTCTTGCGGCTGCCTTGACGGGATATTACGCCTGCATCCTTTAGGCGCTTTATCTGCTTCTCCACTCCGCGAAGCGTCAAATCCATCCTTGCGGATATTTCCTGGGCAGTAAGCGAAGGGTTGGCGTGGAGGAGCAAAAGGAGTCGCTTCTCGTTTATACCGAATTTTATACCGAACTTTATACCGAACTCTTCGCCGAACTTTATACCGAACTCTCTGTCCAAAGGTGCTTTTTCTGTTGTGCCGTCGGGCAATGGTTCTGCGTTGGTGTCTTGGTACTTGGATAGCGTGTTGAATATTTCGCCAAGCATAAATTCTATGAATGGACCGGATTGGGCTTGTGCGGTACTTTGCGTTATCGCATCGTAATATGCCTGCTGGTTGGTGTACACCATATTCTCGATGGGCAAATGCTCAAATAGGGGATGCAGACGACCCAATATCAGGGATTGCCATAGGCGCCCCATGCGCCCGTTACCATCGGTGAATGGATGAATGAATTCGAATTCGTAGTGGAATACGCAAGAGCGCACCAAGAGGTGGTCTTCAGAGCGGCTTAGCCACCCGAACAGTTCTTCCATCAAATATGGAACTCGCTCGGCTGGCGGTGCCAGGTGTACAAGTCCATGCTCTCCAAATACTCCCACTCCTGAGTGCCTGAAGCGACCAGGTTTGTCGACCAGAGATTCCATCATCACCCCATGGGCCTTTAGCAGGTCTTTGATGTCAAATGGGTTCAGGCTTGGGTATAACTCATAAGTGCGAATGGCGTTTCTGACCTCTTGTATCTGCTTGATGGGAGCAACCACATTCTTTCCGTCCAGAATGTCTGCCACTTCATCTTCCGACAGGGTGTTGCCTTCGATGGCAAGGGATGAGTGTATGGTTTTGATGCGGTTTGCTTTCCTCAACTTCAAAGCATCAGGTTGCTCCATGCGAATGGCATAGCGCTCTATCTTGGCAGAAATCTCTGCTATCAGGTTTACTGCCTTGGATGTCAGTGTGAAAGGCGGTGTGTATTCCATCTTTACTAATTCCTCTTTACTCACTTCTCACTAAAGTACTCAGTTCCTCCAATGCCTTCTGTATCTCCTCCTCCAATGCGGTGATGCGGTCTATTATCACTTCGGGGGCATCGTAGACGACTTGTTCGCGTTCCACTTCCTTGTACTTGTTGATGGAGAGGTCGTAGCCCTTTTCGCGAATCTCCTCCACGGGGACAAGGAAGGACTGCTCCTTGCGGGTGCGCTCGGCCTCGCCCTCAAGGTTGTGGAAACGGGCAATGAGGTCGGGGATGTCGTTCTCGCTGACCTCGTTGCGCTTCTGGTCGAGGGAGTAGCCGTCGGCCTTCATGTCGTAGAACCACACGCGGTCGGTGCCTCCGGCATTGGTCTTGGTGAAGATGAGGATGGCGGTGGAGACTCCGGAATATGGCTGGAACACGCCCGAGGGCATGGAGATGACGGCCTCCAGACGGTGGTTGTCGATGAGTTCCTTGCGTATGGACTTGTGTCCGGTGCTATTGCCAAAGAGCACGCCGTCGGGCACGATGCTGGCACAACGGCCACCGGTCTGCAACATGCGCACGAAGAGAGCCAGGAAGAGTAGTTCCGTCTTCTTGGTCTTGGTGATGGCAAGCAGGGACTTGCTCACCGCCTCGTTGTCCAGGCTGCCCGTGAAGGGTGGGTTGGCAAGGCACAGGGTGTAGCGGTTCTCGTCGGTGTTGTCCGTAGAGAGGCTGTCACGATAGGCTATGTCGGGATTGTCCACACCGTGGAGCATGAGGTTCATGGCACCTATGCGCAGCATGGTGGCGTCGGTGTCGAAGCCGTGGAGCATGCCGCTCTTGTAGTGCTCGGAGTTCTCGCGCTTGAGCAGGTCGCCCTTGTAGTGCTGCTGGATGTACTTGGCGGCCTCCACGATGAAGCCGGCCGAACCCATGGCAGGGTCGCAGATGGTGTCCTTGATGGTGGGTCGCATGAGTTCCACCATCATGCGTATGATGTGGCGCGGAGTGCGGAACTGACCGTTATTGCCCGAGGCAGCCATCTTGCCAAGGACATACTCGTAGACATCGCCCATGGTGTCGCGGTTGTTCATGTCCAGCGCATTGATGCCCTCCACTATCTTGGTGAGGGTGCGAGGACTCTGTATGAGGAAGGTGGCGTTTGCCATGAAGCGGCTATAGGCGCTTTCGCGACCCTCGCCCAAAGTCTTGATGAAGATGAACACGTCCTTGCTGATGGTGCGGTACATGGCCTCGGCTTCCATGTTGCGGAACACGCTCCAGCGCAGGGAGTCGTAGGGCACGTCGCGGTCCGTTTCGGGGTTGTGCCATGTGCCCTGCCGGAAGGTGGGGTCCTTCACCTCCACGCCCCAGGCATTGGCATTAGCCTCCTTGGTGCGCTGGGCATCATCCAGCATCTTCATGAAGAAGAGGTAGGTCATCTGCTCCAGTATGGTGATGGAATTTGTTATGCCTCCCGTCCAGAATGTATCCCAGATGGAGTCTATGCGGTTCTTTATCTCGCCTGTTATCATGTGTACGGTATAATTATGGTTTACATGCGTAAAGTTACGAAATAATTGCCGAATAAAGGCAAGGCAAAGGGAAATATTGGCAGAAAGGGCGGAATGTTGCCCTGTCAGCACCCCTTTGCCACGGATATTAGGACGGGAAATAGTATCTTTGTCCCCGAATAATTATAAATAAGGTGTCTTTTCAGCAATGTAGTTGCAAGCCACGATACAAGGGAGACAAGGTGAACGGAAAACGGAAAGGTGAAAGGTGAAAGGTGAAAGCAGAAAGCAGAAAGGTGTAAACTATCCACCCCCTCCGTCGCTATGCTCCTCGTCCCCCTGTCTCAGAGGGACAGTCAGTTACTACTGGCTAATGCAAACACCTACTTTCTCCCTCTGAGACAGGGGGAGTACCCCGCAGGGGGGAGGGGGTGGATAAACTCTCTGCGCCCTCTTGTCGTAACGAAGTTTACGACCCCTCCAGCGCAAGCCTGAAACAAGAAAGGTAATAAATCTCTGCGCTCTGCGCTCTTTGCGTGAAAAACAAAATGCTAATGGAGCATGTGCTTTTAACAAAATAGAATTAGAACCAACAATATCAATGGAAAAGATGAAGAAAATACTTTTCGTATGCCTGGGCAATATATGCCGAAGCCCGATGGCAGAGTTTGTGATGAAACGCCTGGTGGAAGAGGCAGGCAGAGCAGGGGAGTTCGAGATAGCCTCGGCCGCTACCAGTACGGAGGAACTAGGCAATCCCGTCTATCCGCCAGCACGGCGCAAGATGGCAGAGCACGGCATAGATTGCAAGGGAAAGACGGCACGCCAGATAACGATGAGGGATTACGCGTACTACGACCTTATCATAGGCATGGACTCCAGTAACCTGCGCAACATGCACCGCTTCTTTGGCGGCGACCCCGAGGGGAAGATAAGCCTGCTCCTGGATTACACCTCTCGCCCCGGCGATGTTGCCGACCCATGGTACACTGGCAACTTCGACGCCACATGGCGCGATTGCATGGAAGGGTGCACCGGCTTGCTTTTGCAAATGGGATAGACCCTTCCCCTTCCCTCCCACAAGGGGAGGGAGTAGTTACAATCAACTGATGGATTTTCAGTTCACTCTACTCCCCTCCCAGGGAGGGGCTGGGGGGAGGGTCCGCTGGGGCTGTCTTTGTCCTCTGATACGCCAGGCGAGGGTCGCCGTTCTCTATGAGGATGATGCCGCAATAGGTGAAACCGTACTTTTGCAGGAGGGCACGCATGGTGCGGTTGTCCTGGTGCGTGTCTA